>CATOJL010000001.1 GCA_951800155.1 uncultured Bacilli bacterium
CATTAATTGTTTTAATTGTGCATTTACGCTCCTTAGAATCTTTCAAAATATAGACAATATCCTTTGTATGTACTCGATATGTCAAACCATTCGAATCCAAAATAATTACATTGTTGTTATCTAATAAAGATACTGCTTTGGTTAAAGCACTACGTAAATGATTTTCCCAATCGTTATGTTTAGAAATAAAATCTAACAACATAATTTGAGCCTTCAAAGCCTCATACCCTAATTCTGTATGAGAAGTTACCATAATAATGATGCTATCCCAATCTGATTTTCTTATTTTTTTGGCTACTTCAATTCCTGAAATACTTCCTGGAACCTCAATATCTAAAACATAAATCTTTTTACAACTTCTGTCTTGAATGACTTGTTCAAATTCTTCAGTAAATGTAGAGAAACACTTAATGCTTTCTGTCTGTATACTATGCCCAACATCATAAATAATACTTTTACTTTTTTCCATGAACAAACCATGATCATCATATAAAATGAACATCACTCTTTCCTCCCCTATTTTACTTTTTTATGATAACATGATTCGACGATATTTTCAATAAATTACAACAAAAAAGAACACAAATTTGTTCTTTTTTGTTTTACTAATTGCAAATTTTTATTTCAAGCAAGAATTGTCTTCAAAAATCTCAGTTGCAATTCGATTTACAATTCTTTTATCTTTAAAGAAGGGAAGATAAGATTGCAATTTTCTCTTATTGAGTAGATTTTTTAATTTTCTATAACTTTCGGTAATCTCCTTATATACTTCATAATCAATATTTGGCTTATTACGGACAACCTCTATAAGCAAACGTTCAATATCAAACGTTTTAATTTGCACACCTTCGAACTTTAAGATATTGATCCCTAAATGGTACAAATCATCACTCATAAATATTTGTTTTAAATTATCGTTTTTAATTTTTCTATCTTTTTGCTTTGTTGCTATTACATAAGGCTTTTTATTTTCCTTTAAAAATCCATAGCAATAACAAGCTGTCCATAAATTAATAATTGCATTGGGATGCTTTTTTACAATATATTCAAAATAATTAATTTCTTTTTTTGTGGAATATACGCCCTTTTCAATGAAATACAGTTTTCCCTCTTTCATCAACCTTTTTATATGATAATCTTTATATCCACGTTTTATAAAATCATTATGCATATAAATCATAATCCCACCCCTGAAACTATTATAATCCATTTATTTAGAAAATGCAAATGATACCGACATATAGTATATCAACAAAACACATATTCATTTGCAGATTTCTTTCATTCTTTACATGATTGCATGGAAACAATTTAATCGCATAATGTTTATTAGGTGATTCCTTTGAAAAATAATCATAAACTCCAAAAAGTTCTTGGTAATATGGGAGGAAGTCTTTTCATTCTATTTGCTCCTGAGTTATTAAGTCCCCTTTATCTAGCTAGTTATAAACATTGGAGGGACTGTCAAGAATGTGAAAAAGAAAGAAAAAGATTAACAAAAAAATGAGTTAAAATAAATTATAGGCTTACTGGTGATGAAATATCAGAGGATGTAACAAAAATATTTTACGAAGTTTGTAGACAAATAGATTCCTTATTCCTAAAAGAATTAAAAACTTTACGTACATTTTGCAATGTAATTGATAAACAAAATTGTCTTGATCTTCGTATGCACCGCAATATAGATGAAATAGTAAAAATTGTTTCTAAATATAAGAATAGCATTGAGGAATATATTGATTTTAAGAAAGAAAAAAGAAACGTAAAAATGTAGTAAGCATCAAATCAAAATTTATCTTTCTCCTCTTCTATAATAAATTGATTAAAAAGTTATTCATCCAAAACAAAAGAAATAGAGGAATATACCTGTTTCAAATGCAAAAGAACTCTAAAAAGTTAAAATTGCACAAAGAGAGGGTGCAATTTTTATGTCATACGCCTAATGGTTTATGAAATTTTTTAAGTAAATACTTTCTTAACCAGTCTGCTGGAATCACAGTAAGGGCAAATAGAATCATGAATTGTAATTCAAAGAAAGTAAGCCCTGTTGTTCGAAATACAGAACCGCCAAAATAAATTAATAAAATTTGGACAAACGCAATAAACCCAATAATCCCTAAGAAAACTTTATTTTTCAAAATTCCTGCTGCTATATTCATTCGACTTGTTCTAGCATTAAAACTATTAAATACATCTATGAAAATAAACAAACCAAAGAAAGCTGTCATTAACCGTTCTTCACTTTGATAAATATTTCTTAAAATTGGTACTTTTAGAAAGAAGAAACACAGAATTGCGCTATAGATACTTGTCCATAAAATAGAACTGAGCATATATTGATTAATAATCGGATCCGTTTTCTTTTTTGGCTTTTCTTTCATGTATTCTAACATAGGTGGTTCAAAAGCAAAGGCAAGTCCCGCTAATGTATCCATTACCATATTAATCCAAAGCATCTGCACAACAGTTACAGGCGTGTCAATTCCAATAAATGGTCCTATGATGGATAAACTTAAAGCACAGAAATTGATACTTAGTTGTACGATAATGAACTTACGAATACTTTTAAAAATAGTTCTTCCAAATAGAATTGCTTTTGCAATTGATAAAAAATTATCATCTAATATAACAATATCACTTGCTTCTTTAGACACTTCAGTTCCACTTCCCATTGCAAATCCAACATCTGCTTTTTTAAGAGCAGGTGCATCATTCACTCCATCTCCTGTCATTCCTACTACTAAATTCATTTCTTTAGATAATTTAACAAGTCTACTTTTATCCAGTGGAAGAGCGCGAGCTAAGACTTTTAAATGGGGAATCATTTTCTTTACTTCCTCATCGTTCATTCTATTTAATTCCTCACTTGTTAAAACTAAATCATGAGCAGACTCTATAATATGAGTTTCTTTAGCAATTGCCATAGCTGTTTCCTTATTATCTCCTGTAATCATTACAACCTGAATATGGGCATCTTTTACTAGATCAACGCCTGTAATAGCTTCTTTTCGTACCTCATCCTTAATCAAGATAAGTCCTAAAAAGCAAGAACCAGTAATACCATTTGTTAATGTATGATTTTCATCAATAGCAAGTGCTAAAACACGAATCCCTTTCTTCGTATAATTCTCAATCTGTCTTTTAAGTTTATCCTTTTCTTTAAAGATATGTTTCATTCCAAAATCATCATAATATTCTGTTGCAGCATCAATAATTTTTTCAGGAGCTCCCTTAATATACTTCTTTTTTCCATGAACATCAGCTACTGTATAAGAATATTTATTTTTACTATCAAAAGGAGTTTCCTTTATTTTTTGATATTTAAGAGTTTTATCAGTTGTTAAAAATTGAAGCAAAGCCTTATCTGTAATATTTCCCCCAATATATTTTCCATTGGAAAACACACATTCATTATTATACAAAAGACTATTTTTTAAATTTTCATACATTTTAGAATATTTTTTTACTTCTACTTCTGTATAAAATTCTTTTAAAGAGGGTGCGACATAGCCGACAACTTCCAATTTTCCTTTTGTTAATGTTCCTGTTTTATCTGTAAATAGGATATTTAAACTTCCAGCTGTTTCTATTCCTACTAATTTTCGAACAAGTACATTATTTTTAAGCATTCGCTTCATATTTGAAGAAAGAACTAAAGTGATCATCATAGGAAGTCCTTCTGGAACAGCAACTACAATGACAGTCACACAAAGAGTAAGTGCATATAGAATATGTCCTAGCATACCTCTAAAATCGGTTACACATGCCATAATCTTAGATAGTTCAAATTGGTTTTGAATAACAATTGTCGAAAAAAGATAGGAAAATGAAACTAAAAATGCACCTACATATCCAATTTTACTAATTGTTTTTGCTAAACCTGCAAGTCTTAATTTTAAAGGACTATCCCCTGTTTTCTCAGAAAGTTCTAGGGCAAGTTTTCCATACATGGTACTACTTCCTACACTGGTTACAATCATCATACCCTCTTTTGAATAAACGACAGTTCCTCGATATAACTTATTTTTATCTTCTAAAATATTTGTCTGTGGTTCTTTATAAATTTCTCTTGCCTCACCATTTAGGGAAGATTCATCTACACTAAGACTTCCCTTGATTAAAATTCCATCTGCTGGTATTTTATCCCCTGCAGATAACAATACGATATCTCCAACAACTACATCTTCTACTTTTATTTCTTGTACTTGTCCATTTCTTTTTACCCTACATTTTATTTTAGCAGCTTCTTTTTGCAATTTGACAAAAGATTTCTCACTTCCATATTCAGAAACAGTAGATATAAACGAAGCAACAAAAATAGCAATCACAATTCCAACTGTTTCATACCAATCAAAATCTTGCATCAGAAAAAGGATTTTGATGCCCAAAGCAATCAATAAAATACGAATAATAGGATCTCCTAAACTTTCTAAAAATTTGCTTAAAAAAGTAGTCCCTTTTGCTTCAGTAATTTCATTTGTTCCATTTTCCTTGCGACTCTTCTCTACTTCTTCATCCGTTAGTCCAAATTGTAATGTGTTTTTATTCATATTTCTCCTTACACTATATAAAAACAGTTACAAGAGAGAATTTGTACTTTTACTATTTTTATATAGATTTTCCCCTTCAATAGATTTTCTCTCTTATACTTTAAATATATTAGGGTTATTTATAAGTAGAAATAGATTCTATCGACAAAAAACAATGTTTAAGTAACATTGTTCCAAACTGTTGGCAAATACGTATAAAACTTGAATCCTATATGATTTTATAAATCTTTTTCATTATAAGTTTTATCTTATAAAGATTTAATTTTTACTTTTAAAGAGCTTCATTCTATATATAATACAGACTATGTTTAAACCAAAAAAGAATTAAAAAGAACTAAATTCATAATACAAAGAAAAAGAAACTACTTTCGAAATATCAAATTCCTCATTCTATGTTAACTTAACCCAAAACCAGTTATTTGCATTTGCACTTACTGTTATAGAAGTCCCAGTTGCTTTGCATGTATCTTACTAGCGAACACCACATTTCGGTTGATAATTCCTTCCGACTTCTTATTTTGTAGTTCAATATTTACTTTTTCTCCTTCAATATCTACTAATAGATCAATTTGTTTATTCGCTTCCCTTTTATGTTCTATAATCAAATTTCGACTCAGTATTTCCACATGGCCTCTTAGCTTACTTAATGGGACTTCTAAATAGCATGACAAAAAGTTTTCTAATACGATGATATTATCAGGATTATTAAAGATATTACAAAATACATAATCAAAGGTAATAGGCACAATTGCTCCTTCTTCTAATTGTTTACTTCTTACTGATTCACTCATTTTTATCTCTTCTTTCTATAAAACCCTTTCTCTTCTCTCAAACACATTGTAAACTATTCTTTTTTACTTGTAAAAGGAGAGAATTAGCTTATTTGAGAAGAGCAGTTCACAGATACTTAAAATAAGTAAGACCTATTTTTTGAATCTGGAAAAGCTACTACTTAAAAAATAAAGAATATATATATTTCAATTGTATTCTCTTTTTTTTATCCTCTCTATTATTTAGATACACTGGTATAATTAAAACTGCTTGTTACTAATTTATAGAAAATAAAAACTGCATCATGCAGTTCTATATTTCTCTTTATCTTTCCATGCAAACATCCAAATGAACAGGAATTGATTCTAAAAAAGCTTTTAACTCTTTATTTGTATCGTATAATGTATACCTATTTCCTTCTTTATCTCTTAAATCATATGGTCCTAACTGATCTAAAATAGATGGTTTCCTCAATGTTTCCATTAACTTTTTGATTGAATAAGTATATGTTCCTTTTCTATATTTCAGTTCATCTTCTTCATACCCATAAATGTACTTATAGCGATTGTCATCAAATACAATTAGCACAACGGTTTCACAATCTAAGCGATTTGAAGAGATCTCAAATAGTTTTCGTTCACTCACAAAATCAAAATAAATTTCCTCTCCTGTAAGAATTCCTAACATAATGGATTGATTTTTTTCAGATAAATTGTTTTCATATATTTCTAATACTTTTTCCTTCGTTTCAGAAAAAAGATCTTGTATAAATTTTTTTGTTACCTCTTGATTCTCAAACGAAAGATCTATATCGTAAGTTTCTTTTTCAGGTAGTTTTCCATTTAGACATTCAACTGTACTACAAAGGGATTGCTTCTCTACATGTATTGAATAAGATTTACCTATATAAATATCATACTGCGTTCCAGGTATACTCTCATCATAATAAATGACTTTATATGCATAGTCTATCTCTCCATCCCGTTTCCTCTGTACTATCCATATAGAAATTATAATTGCTAGAATAGAAAAAACAAGAAACCCTAGAAATATATACTTCCATTTCATTTTATACCTCTACTCTAAGCCATGAATCCATGCCCTATTTTACAACAATAGAAGTTGCAACCCACCTTGTTTCATGTGAACCTCCACCATCAATAGGATCATTAATGTAGCAGTATTTGTTTCGGCAATGGCTTTGTAATTCTTTTGTTTTTAAAAATTGTTTTGCTTTCTCTTCTGGAAATACCATAACACTGGATGTTCCGCCATCTAGATTTGCTGCATTATAGGCACCATATTTCTCCATAATTTCTGTTAAATCGACCATATCAGCTCCCGGATATTTCAACGTTCTTCCATCAACTACTAATAGTAAAACAATCCCATCTTTTCTTTGTCCAATCGCTGTTCTAGGCGCTGTTCCCCATCCTCCATTTCCTTTTATGAATGATTTCTGTCCATTCACAATTAGGAATGGTCCAAAGGTAACAGCATCGCGAACGCCTTTTGCCAAAGCCTCTTTTGAAGTCATTTTTCCTAATATTAATTTATTATCTTTTGTAAAACCAATCAAGCCACCTGATTTTGAATAAGCCCGATCGGAAACAACTTTTCCATTTTGAATCACAATTCCTTGTGGGGTTCCCCCATTACTACTATAATTTGGATCAATAAATCCACCACCATTAATAGCAACTAAAGCTTTACTATCCGCCGCCATATCAGTAACATACTGTCCCTTTACATTTAAGTATTTTGTTGTAGCTACTTTTATTCTTGCAGGATCATATACAACAACTAAATGTCCTTTATATCCACTTCCTTCAATAGGAATTACTTTATAAACATCATTTCCTTTATCCTTCGTTAATACTTCTTTTTCATATGCATTGGCATACGTAGTTGCATCAAAATCTAAATTTCCTACACTAATTAAATTTAAATCTGTGTCTTCTCCACTTTCAATAATTGTATTTTGATCTAAAACACTTTCAATAGTTTCCGTATCATAGAACCATGTTGCGAAATATTGATGAGTCATCGTTGTCATCGCTGTTGGAATAAGCCAATCTCTAAACCCCTTATTTGGTCCATACATGATAAAAGAAAAAGAACCACAACCTACAATGTAGAAAAACATAAATATAGAGAAGAGAACCTTAAATACTTTGCTCTTAGCTGGAAGCTTATTTTCTTTATTTGCATGTAGAACAATTCCGCTAATAAATAGCAATATAAAAAGGATAAAAAGAACATACAAAATGGATAACAGTTGTTTACTAATTAAAGTATTACTATGGGTACCAATTAAAATCAGTACGAATAAAGATGGTAAAAATAATAAAGAGAAAACAATTAAATTCGCACCCTTTCTTTTCTCTTTTACTGGTTCAGGTATCTCAATGATATCTGTACTTTCTTCTCCATTTGTATCAGGAATTGGCATTTCTACAAAAGAAAATGTTTGCTCTTGTTTCTTTTCATCTGTTTGTGTAAAAGGGGAAAAACTATTATCTACAAACATTTCTTGCTTTAACAAAAAACTATTGGTAACCTCTATTTTCTCTTCCCTTTTCTCCTTAATATAAGGTTCAAATGGATTTCTATCCTTCATAAAACTCACCTCTTATTTCACATATCTCGATGAAAATTTTTCAATTGTCTTATACTTTGGATTTTCTTTTGTCCAAACATTATAATTTTCAACCAACGTATTGTATCTTTTTATATCTGCCTTAAATACTTGCATAGCACTTTCATAACTAATTTGATAGGAATTACACTTTTGTACTACTTCATTATCTGTATAAGTAAAAGTACACTTTTCTTTTAAACTATTTCCTATTTTGATAATTTCGCCAATAATGGTATCATACTCATTTAATATCTTTACAATCGCACTATTTTTTTCTTGCGTATTTGTATAATAGAGCGTTCCCATAATCGAATTATATTCTTCTTTTTTTGTATTGAATAAAGAGGCATTTTTATTTAAGTCATCATAAAGAAAATGAATTTCTTCCATATTTTTCTTTACTTCCTCATTTTCACTTTTCATAGCACTAAATAATTTTGAAATCCCTAAAATGATCCCCATTCCTATAAGTAGAACAATAAAAATGATAAGAATTACATTTCTTTTCTTCATACAACTCACATCCCCATATTCGTAAATAGTATATCAAATTTCGCATCAAGCATCAAGAGAAAGTAAGAAATTTCTATGGCCGAAAAAACGAACTTTAAATATTTAATTGCTCATTCATAATCTCTTTGTATTTCTCTACACCAGGCTGATTTGCATAATTGTTTCCTTCCATATAAGCCCCAAGCGTACTTACAATCGAAAAGAAAGCATATAAATATCCCATATTGTATGGATTGATTTGATCGATCGTAATAATACCTGTATATCTTCCTTCTTTATGATGCGCTAAAGCAACACTTTTTAAAGCAATGCTATTCATTGTATCCATATAACGACTATATTTTTCTACATAATATTCACTATTTTTCTCTACATCAATACTTGTTTCAAATACAATAGGCGTTCCTTCTTGTAAATATTGCCCTAAAGAGTGAAGTTTTCCTGTATTCACCATTGGAACAGGGAGTATTCCTTTTTTAAATTTCCCCTGTGTTTCAGCAAAAATTTGTTGAATCCAATCACTAAATGCCTCTAATTTGGGCTCATAAACATTCAAAACTTCAATATATTTTCCCAAACTATACATATGCTCACGAACAGCTAAATATTTATAGTAATCTCTTCGATTTTGTTTCGCACTTCTCGCTCCATCTAGAATACTTCGAATATCAATTCCCGCTACACAAATAGGAAAAAGACCTACTGTTGTTAATGTGGAAAAACGTCCACCCACATTCGCTGGAAACACAAATCTTTTACACCCGATTCTTTTAGCCATTTCTAATAAATGCCCCTGTTCTCTATCGGTTGTAACGATGATTCTCTCCTTAATTTCCTCGTCATTATATCTTACTTTTAAAGCTCTATATAATGCTTCAAATGCCACCATAGTTTCTAAAGTATTTCCTGACTTTGAAATTACATTTAAAACTACTTCTTTATCTTGCATGTAATCAATTAAAGATTCTAAATATTCTCCTGATAAAGAGTTCCCAGCGTAGATAATTTCTGGATTAGATCGTTTAAAATAAGGCGTTAAAGCATCAATCATTCCTTTCGCCCCTAAATAAGAACCCCCTACCCCGATCACAATAAATAAATCTGCTTTCCTGCGAACATAGGCGGCCGTTCTTTCTATATCCGTCATTTCTTCTTCAGAAAAAAGCATATCAAATTGATACCAATCATTCATATTGTTTTCTCTTAAAAAATCATTCCGTGCTCGATCTACACTATTACTATATGCAATAAATGTTTCTGTGTTTACTTCTCCTTCTAAATAGGTTTCAAAATCAAATTTTATCATTTTTGCTTCCTTTCCACTCGGTTCTAAAAGAAGATTTTTCTAATTTCCTCCCTTGCAGGATAAGAAATGCTCTCTAATTTTTCTTCAAATTTTTTTCGGTCATAAATACATTTTTTCCTATATATACTAAAATCTTCTCCATCAAATGCAAATATGGTATAAGTTGCAATATTATCTTTTGTGCACCCTATACTACTTAAATTCACATATACACGTTCATTTTCACTTTTATAAAAATCATCTTGATGAAAATGTCCCATAAAAGTAAAATCATTGGCATAATTTCGAAATACTCTCCTTACATGTTCTTCTGTTAGTTTTTTTGGTGTATAAAAATCATTTTCGACTTTATCAAAAGGATAATGCATAAAAGCAATTTTTTGATCATTTAACGTCATTTCTAAACATATATCTAACTTTTGCAAATACTCTTTGTGTGATAAATCAAGTTGAGAAGCAACCCATGCATGATGTGCTCTTTCTTCTATTGTCATTTGTTTTTCATTGTGGGTTCCATTTAAATAATATCGTTCATGATTTCCTAATACCAATTTGATATGATTTTCACGAATAAGATCAAGACATTCTTTTGGGTTTGGCCCAAGTCCAATCACATCCCCCAAACAAATAACTTCATCAAAATCGGTTTTTTCAATGCTAGTGAGAATTGCTTCTAAAGCCTCTTTATTGCCATGGACATCAGAAAAAATAGCAATTCTAAACATACCATCACGCTACTTTCTACTATAACCCTATTTTATCAAATCGCTTTCATAAAATCTATGTGTTTATGAAAATTTGTGCGAATTTTGTCAAATTTTAGTTACTATTCATAGCTAGTTATAGCCTTATTTATAATAACGCGTTGTGCCAGTTGATTTATGAATGCACATATTCATTGAAAAATATAGAATATTTGTTTACTATGATCAGAGAGTTTTTATCAAACTTATCATGTAGTGCATTTGAACATTCTTTTCATTTCAACAATTCTCATTTTTAACTAGCACAACGCGTTATAATAATTTCCTTAAAAATACTCACTTAAATTTATTCATAAATACCCGTTTTTTCTCAAAAATTTACGAATAATCACTTTAAACAAATCATGCAGAATGTCTTTCAAATAAAGAATTTAATCATTTAAAATAGACTGTGAATAATCACAAATTTTAAGAAAAAGGAAAAAAGAGAAACTTTTCTATTCTCCCATTTTCTCTATTTTATGTAACCTTTAACGATCTAACAATTTTAAATTATTTAATAAAATTCCTGTTCCCTCCACTACACAAGTAAGAGGAGAAGAAGCTACAATGACAGGAACTTTTAACTCTTGTTGCAATAACTTATCAATACCATGGATTAAAGCCCCGCCACCAGTTAAAACGACACCTTTCTCAATAATATCTGCGGAAAGCTCAGGTGGTGTACTTTCTAAAACCGTTTTAGCTGTATGAACAATAATATAGGCACTTTCGCGTAGAGCCTCTTCAATCTCATCAGAACAAATCGTAATTGTATGTGGTAGTCCCGTCACTAAATCTCTTCCCCGAACAGTCATCTTTTCCTTTTTTGATCCACTATACACCGTTCCAATTTGCAACTTAATTTCCTCGGCTGTTCTATCTCCAATTAACAATTTGTATTTTTCTTTTATATACTTCTCAATATCTGCATCAAAAACATTTCCTGCTATTTTAATAGAAGACGATGTTACGATATCCCCCATAGATAAAATGGCAATATCCGTTGTTCCGCCCCCTATATCAATAACCATATTTCCACTTGGAAGAGAAATGTCAAGTCCTGCCCCTACTGCTGCTACTTTGGGCTCTTCCTCTAAATATACTCTTCTTGCACCTGTTCTTTCAGCAGCTTCCTTAATCGCATTTTTCTCTACCTGTGTAATATTAGAAGGGCAACAAATTAAAATACGGGGTTTTGATAAAATTCCCTTCCCATTCACTTCACGAATAAAATGATTCAGCATCATTTCTGTCGTTTCAAAATCAGCAATAACTCCATCTTTCATTGGACGAATTGCTTCTACTTTCCCCGGTGTTCTTCCAAGCATTTCTCTAGCTTTCGTTCCAACAGCTAAGGGTTTTCTATTTTCAATATCGATGGCTACAACACTAGGTTCATTTAATACAATTCCTTCTCCTTTAATATAAATCAAAACATTGGCTGTACCTAAATCAATTCCTATATCTTTTGCGAACATAATTCCTCCATTATTTTTGATATTTTCGTCTTGTAGATTCGCCTCCACGTATATGCCTTATATCAGTATGAAACTTTAAAATATCATCTACTTTTTTGTATTTTATTTTATCAATTTTAAGAAGACGTTCATGTAAATCTTTATGTACTGTACTTTTTGATACATGAAACATCTTGGCGATTTCTCTAATAGTATACCCAGTTTCCATAATAACTTGCGCTTCTTTGAGCACTCTTGCATTTATATAATTCAAACGTATTTCCCCCTTAGTTCATTATATAAATGTCTATTTGTTTTATACCAAAAAAAGGGTTTAACCCTTTATCTCAGCAATCGATTTATCATAACTTAGAAGTGGATTTATATTTTTACTATCTAGAACTAATTCATAGTAAAGTCCATTTTCTACATCTTTAAAAAGATTCGCATTTCCGCTTTTTGCTATAACCGTTCCACCTTCTACAATATCATTGACTTTTACACGTATATCAGATACGCTTTCATAGTTACTAACAAAACCATTTTCATGTGTGATCTGAATAATATTTCCAAGTAGTTCATCTTCTGTAACAGCCGTTACTGTTCCCCCATAAGTAGCTACTACATCAAATGGCTCACTACTTGCATATTCAATACCAGTACTTTGCATATATGTATTTTCATAATATATAATTGCACTTTCTTGATTTTCTTCTGTATCATCATAGAAATTTTTATTGATTTTTACATTTTCAGCGACAAAAGGTTTAATAAATACTTTATCGTTTGTAGGTGTTTCTCTAATCACGCTTAATGTGTCATCAAAGATTACTTTCGATACATAAGTTGGTGGAACATCTTCACTTCTAAATGTTTCTTTTGATTGCATACTCATCACATAAAGGGATGTTAAAACAAGTGCGAAAGCAATTCCATACATCGCATAAACAACTGGTCGTTTTAATCTTCTTCCTTCCATTTTTTCACCTCTATTTTAAGTGTGGACAGGAAATCTTTTTTTATACTTTTTTTAGCTTATTTTTTCAATTTCAACACCCTGATAATAATATTTTAAGATTTTATCATACGTATAACCTTTATTAGAAAGTGCCAAAGCGCCATATTGACTCATACCAACACCATGCCCATATCCTGTTGTTTTAATTAAAACATTTGTCCCATTCACTATAAATTCAAAATAAGTAGAACGAATCCCTAATAATTTTCTTACCTCCGTTCCTTTATATTCTTTTCCATTGATTTTTACTTTTTTTACACTTCCTGCTTGTGTTCTCTCGATAACTTCATACTCCAATTTTTTCGCATAAGGAAGAGATAATTTCGTATAAAAGTCACTTAAACTCATCTCCACTTCTTTTTTAAAGACAGGGGAAACTTCCTCATCAAAAGAAGAATCAACACTTTTTAAATAAGGAAGTGCCTTCGTAAAGACTTCTTCACTATTTTCCGTATGCCCATTACTCGTTGAAAAAAAGAATACTTCGATTACTTTTCCATCATAAGTTAAATATTCTCTTTCTGTTTCTTTTACGATTTTTTTTAATTTCTCCATATTTTCTTCATATTTACTTTTCCACTTGTTTTGTAGTTCTTCTCTATCTTGGTACACTTGATTGTCTATTGTATCTACTACATCATAATCTTTATTTTTATTGTTTTCCATTTTTCGAATCACATACGTTCTAGCACATACAGCCTGTGCTTTTAAAGCTTCATTTGAAAAAGAAATTGGCATTTCTCCAGATACGACACCAAGTACATAATCTTCAAGGGGAACTTCTTCTATTTTATCTTTGCTAACACGCTTCACACGTACGATTTTATCATCTAAAGTTACAGGATTATTAATAATAGAACCTTGGTTTTTTTGTTCTTTCTCTCTTGAAAAGAGAAAAATGATACAAGTGGGAATTAATAAAATGAGAAACAAACTAAAGGTTAGTTTTTTCATAGGAATCACCTTACATTAGCATAAAATAAAAAAGACAAATTACTTGTCTTTTTTTGTTGTTTCTTTTAATAGTTCACAAATTTCTTCTAGAATAAGTACTTCTTCTGGCTTTTTAGGTGGTTCTTTCTTCTCTTCTTCTTTTTTCTTGTGGCTTAATTTAGAAAGTACTTTCATCATAAAGAAAATACTTGCTGCTATAATTAAAAAATCCAAAATAGACTGAATAAATACCCCATAGGAAACAACGGCATCTTTTACTTTAAATGTTAAACCAGAAAAATCAATTCCTCCAATTAAAACACCAATAAGTGGCATTAAAATGTTATCGACCAATGAAGATACAATCTTTCCAAAAGCGGAACCAATAATAACACCAACTGCCATATCTACTACATTTCCACGTGAAATAAATGTTTTAAATTCTTTAAACATACTTCCTCCTACACAAATTTTGAATATGTATAAAAATCATAAAAGAAATTGACTACGAGATAAGAGATGGACATAGCGATCATTAAATAGAGGAGTCTAGCCTGATAATATCTATTTTTCTTGAATTTTCCATCTAAATTTAGAGCATCAATTGCCCAAATCGATAAAGGAACAACAAGTATATAGAGAATTGTTTTAATATTCATTTTCTAATGCCTCTACCATTTTTCTTCTTCGCACATGCCTTTCATCCTGTGATACTTCTGTTGTTAGAAAAGCATCTATGATTTTCTCTACCTCATTTAAGTCCATCTCGCTCGATAAAGCAAGGACATTGGAATCATTATCCATTCTAGTCATCTTTGCCTCGGTAATATTGTTTGCTTTCGCACAACGGATTCCTTTTATTTTATTTGCAGCAATCGACATACCAATTCCTGTTCCACAGATTAAAATACCTAAATCTCCTACTTCAAGATGTTTTGAAAGTTCTTTTGCATAAATAGGATAATCAACAGAATCTAATGTATCCGTTCCTACATTATAAATAAGATATCCCTTACGTTCTAAAATATTCTTAATCTTATTTTTTAATTCTACCCCTCTATGGTCATTTGCAATTACAATTTTCATTTCCTCACCCTCTTCTTTATTTTAACACATCAAAAGAAAAACTCCAAGAGAGTCTTTCTTCATCTACATTCTTTTTAAATAATTCTTTCCTTTTAGTATGAAAAGAACTATTGCAGTTATACAAGATAAAATGAATAGAGTAGTTACATATATACCTGTTTTTGGATTTTCTACTTTCCCGGCACACGGACAGTGCATAAGAATGCATTCTTCTTCTGATTTTCCATTTGTAATGCAAGATGTAATATCTACTTTTGAATCATTAGGACATGTTTTGTTTAAAGTCATACTATTTTTGTAATCGTATGTGTACTTGCTATCTACTGTTCCATTTCCAACTACGAACTCCAATTGAATGGAAAATATACCATTTTTTGACTTGTAAAAGGCTACTTCTACGAAGCTTTTTATCCTTTACCGAAACAAAATTAGTTATTATTTTTTCATCCACGTCAATTAAATTTACTTCCTCGCCATCTAA
This sequence comes from uncultured Bacilli bacterium, assembly GCA_951800155.1. GTDB lineage: Bacteria > Bacillota_I > Bacilli_A > RF39 > UBA660 > CATOJL01. Next base: position 15,503 of record CATOJL010000001.1, read on the forward strand.
TACTACTGCAAACAATTTGCCCTCATAATCATTCATGGAAAGAGTAGAGTCATATTTTTTACTTTTCTTCATCATCTTTCCATCTTCATAAATAGCAAATTGTATTCCATTGTAATATCCATCACTATTGTTATTACTTAATGTAATCATCCATTTAGAACCTGCTTTAGCGAAATGACGCCCATATATATTACTAATAAGAAGCTTTTCTCCATTAAACATTAAAGTCTCATTGCTATCATATAATAAATTTTCATTTTCGTTTTCTAACAAACTAGCAACAATATACACTTGACCACCTACTTCAAAACTTCGAAGAAATGAATTTGACAGAAAGTCAAAGATTTTATTTCCTGTTTCTAAGCTGATTACATTCCATTCCACTCTTTTGCGTTTACACCACTTACACCTATACAACATAATGTTATAGCTAAAGTACTTACAAACAACTTCCTCTTTCCTCGAATCATCATATCATCACACTCTTATTTTGATCATATCATGTTTTTATCTTAATACTATCATAATCTCTATAGAGGTGATTCTATGTATATAGAATTTAGTAATTTAAAAGACTTACTTTCCTTCAATGTGAAGTATTATCGTTACATGAGGAATATGTCACAAGAAATACTCGCGGAAAAGTGTTCCCTAAGTCCAAGATACATTACCGATATAGAAAGAGGAAAACATTGTCCCACTATTCCAAATATTGAAAAAATTGCCCATGCACTTCATATTGAAGCTTATGTTCTTTTTCAAAATAATAATAGAAGAACTGATATCATTGAAAAGATGAACAGTGCAAGGCAATATAATCAAAAAAAAATAAGAATTCCTCTTATTTTCCTTGATTTTGTGAAAATCCATATTTTTGATTAAACTTTTCAATACGTCCCTTTTGTGTTGCAGTTGTTTGTTTACCTGTATAAAATGGATGACATTGATTACAACTTTCAATATGTAACTGATCCTTTGTAGACTTTACTGTAAACGTATTTCCGCAAGCGCATGTCACTTGCATATCCTTATATTCTGGATGAATCCCTTTTCTCATACACTAATCTCCTTCCGCCATGACAACATCTGCCATAGAAATTTAATTACTTACATAGTATAACAAGCTTTTCTATAAAATGCAAGTGTTTTATTAAAAAGAAAAGCACTACATTTTGCAGCACTAATCATTGTCTGAACTACCAAATAGTCTTAATAAATATAGGAATATATTAATAAAATCTAAATATAAATTAAGAGCTCCATAGATAGCTAGGTTATCAGCAGATGGATTTTGTTCATATATTGTTTTTACCTTTTGCACATCGTAAGCTATATAACCTACAAAAATAAGGATACCAAGACTACACAAAACAAAATCAAAGGTTCCATTATCTACAAAGACATTTATAACTCCTGCTATTACAATTCCAAGCAAAGCCATAAGTAAATAGGTTCCAAATTTAGATAAATCCATCTTTGTCTTTGCACCTATAACCGCAAAAACGAGCATAATGATTGATGTAATTAAGAATACTGCTATAATTGATGTTATCTTATAAACTACAAACACAGAAGAAAAAGTCAAACCTGTTAAAAAAGAATAAAAGATAAACCCAAATCTAGCTCCTGTAGATGACATTTTTTGTATTCTAGCGGATAAAACGATAACCGTTACTACCTCAGCAAGCACTAAAATCCAATAGCCTCCACTAGAAAATACAAACTCTAATGCATTTACGTTATTGGAAACAACAACACCTGTTGCAAAAGTCACCATAAGTCCTATAAACATCCATAAAAAGACTTTTGATAAAAAATTTGATACTGTCACTTTCTCACCTCTTTATTTAATATATCACACTTTTACGAAAAAGTAAATTTATTTAAAATACTCTTTTGTATATTGTCCTTATTCTTATCCTTTTTAAAATAAGCATCGTTAGGGATATAAGTTATACCCTCTTTTATACATAGTTTTTCCAATTTCTCATTCAAGTAAGTAATATATTCTTTATCTTTTTCAAGCTCATAGTAATATCCTATAAAAAATACTTCTTCTTTACTATATTTTTTTATTTCTTCCAAAAGTGTTTCTATATCCAATAATAAGGTATCCATATAATTATAAATATCTTCTTTATGCTTTTTAGAAAGTCCATAAGATACTTCATTCATACCAACAAATAAGGTAATAATATCTGCCTTAATTAATGCATTTTGAATCGTCTGTTTCTTACTTTCTACATAAATATAATCATTTTCCCGAATCATTTGTATCAAATCAGTAATACGTAAATCTTCATAACGAAATTCAACAAACTTTTCTAATTTTTCCTTTTGTTCCATTTCATCTCTTATAGAATAGGAATATTCAATACTATCATAAATATCTTGAATATTTACATAGTAAACGCTTTTATCTCTTAGCTTTATATATATCATAAAAATAATGAAAGCCACTAAGAGAAGAACAATTATACTTTTCTTTTTCATGCAACACCCCACAAAAAAAGTAGATTACTATCTACTTGTATTATATTTCTTGTATGCTTATTTTAGCACCAACCTGCATCAATTTTAAGACAATATTTTCATAACCTCTTAAAACGTGTTCAATTCCTTCCATTGTTGTTGTTCCCTCAGCTATGAGGGCAGTTAAAATGAGAGAAGCTCCAGCACGCAAATCAGTGGCTACAACATGTTTTGCCTGAAAAGAAGTTGGTCCTTCAATTGTTGCTTTTCTTCCATCTACTGTTATTTTGGCACCCATTTCTTGTAGATAAGGGATATGCATAAAACGATTTTCAAAAATGCTTTCTTCTATAGTTGAAATACCATGAGCCAAAGCCAAGAGAGGTGTTAAAGGTTGTTGCAAATCCGTTGGAAAACCGGGAAATACCTCTGTTTTTATAGCGAGTGGTTTATAGGTTTTCGCTCGAGTCACACAAATTTTATTTTCCCCAATGTCTATGTCTGCTCCCATTTTCTTTAATATATCCGTTAAAGTGGCAATATGTTCTGGAACAAGGTTTCTCACTTCCAAATGATCTCCACATAAAGCGCCAGCAATTACATAAGTACCTGCTTCAATATAATCAGGAACTACCTCTATTTTGGCACTCTCTAAGGTAGTGACACCTTCTATTTGAATCGTACTACTTCCTGCTCCTGTTACCTTCGCACCCATTTTATTTAATAACTGCGCAACATTGATAACATGGGGCTCTCTCGCTGCATTATGAATGGTTGTAATTCCTTTTGCATAAGTAGCTGCCAGCATCAAATTGATTGTAGCACCCACACTTGCAATATTGAAATAAATATCATTTCCAATTAATTCATCAGCTTCTACAATATATTTATTTCCTTCCACTTTGACTTTAGCTCCCAATTTCTCAAATCCTTCTAAGTGGAAATTAATGGGTCTTTTTCCTATAGAACAACCTCCGGGAAAATACATTTCCACATGCTTATATTTTCCAAGTAGTGCTCCCATAAAATAGTAGGATGCCCGTAAACGCTTTGAAATCGTTTCCGGTATTTCTTTATTTTTGACCTTGGTACAATCAATTTTCATGTTGTTATTTTCTCTTGTAATTTCTGCACCTAAGAAAACAAGTATCTCTGTAAGTGCTTCTATATCCGAAATTTCTGGAATATTGGTAAGTTCAATCACTCCATTTGTAAGAAGAGAGGCAGGAACTAAAGCAACAGCACTATTTTTAGAACCACTAATTTCAATAACCCCTGATAAGGAATGGCCTCCCTCTAGTATCATTTGTTTCATAAAACCTCCTGTTATGCTCTTTGCTTGCTAGCTAACAAATGAATTTTCGCATTTATTGCTTTTTTCATTTGTTCTTCTCCTGCTTTAATTACTTTTCTGGGATCGTATACTGTTTGATTTTCTTCTAAAAAAGTTCTTACAGCTTTTGTCCATTCCATTTGTAACTCTGTATTAATATTTAACTTGGTAATTCCACAAGCAATTGCTTTTTTTATTTTTTCATCATCAATTCCAGAACCCCCATGTAAAACAAGTGGTAAATGGGTACGTTCTTTTATTTCTGCCATTTTGACAAAATCCAATTTAGGTTCCCCTTTATATGGACCATGCACACTTCCTAAAGCGGGAGCGAGAGAATCAATCCCCGTTTCCTTTGCTAGCATACAAGCATCTTCTACTTTAGCATATGCAAGTTCATCCATGATGCCATCTTCTTCTCCACCAATATGCCCTATTTCTGCTTCTACAGTTACACCTCTTGCATGTGCATAATCAACAACTTCTTTTGTCATTTTAATATTTTCCTCTAAAGAATACTTTGATGCATCAATCATAACAGATGTAAATCCACTGTCTATAGCCTCTTTGCAGATAGAGGTAGAACTTCCGTGATCTAAATGTAGACACACAGGAACTGTAATAAAAAGAGATTCATCCAAAGCTTTTACCATAGCAGATACAACTTTAAATCCACCCATATATTGACTAGCTCCCTCGGATACACCTAAAATAACAGGGCTTTTTTCTTTTTCACATTCTTCTAAAATAAATCTTGCCCATTCTAGATTATTGATATTGAAATGAGGTATAGCATAATGTCCCTCCCTCGCCTCTTCTAACATTTTTTTGCTATTTACAAGCATAGTATCCTCTCCTATTCTGCACCCATTATATCACATCTTAAAAAAAACAGGAAACAAATCATCAAAATAGATAAAAGATACCAATAAGAATCAACATAATTCCCCCTAATAAAGTTGCTGTTTTTCCTAATTTATTATTAATGGTCTTCCCCAGTTTTAATCCTAAGTAAGTAAACAAGAAACTCGAACACATAAAAATAATGGAACAAACAACGGGAATTGCATAAATAGTTCTAAGTCCTAGTCCTACTGAAAAACTATCTATACTAACGGCAAGACCAAACAATAAAAGTTCGATGAGGTTCATCATTTTCACTTCTCTATTTTCCTGAAAAGAAGAAAGAATCATTTGTATGCCAATAATACTTAATACAACTAAAACAATAATATCTGGAGATATAGGAATGATTTTTAATAACCAATAGCCAATATACATGCCTATTAGGGGCATAAAGAAATGATAAATTCCAACTATAATGGATAATAAATAAATATTTTGTTTAGAAAGTCCTAGTGTCCCATAAGCTAAAGACAGACTAAAGGCATCCATACTTAAACTAACAGCAATTAAAATAACAGTGATTAAGTCCATAAAAAGACCTCCCACCTTAGTATATGATGGGAGGACAAGTTATAGTATTTTTTTAAACTTTCTTTTTTGAAAATAACCGGGATGTAAATCCAAATCCTGTACGACCTTATAGGCCTCTTCCAAATTTCTTCCTAAAGCATTTCTTATACAACTCCCTACGACTACATTCTCACCACCAAGTTCTTTATAATGCTTTAAAATAGGATAAGATGGAATTGTTGTAAAGGCATCTTTTCTTTTTATACCTGAGGTCACTTCTAGGGCAATTTCCTTATCAACCAACTGTTTTAACAAAGTATCTATTAACGCATAATTATGGTAATCATACCCATAATGGGTATGAATTGATCCAAGTTGCGCTAAAACATCAATATTCCCCTTTTGAACAGCATGCAAGTTCCTTAAATAGTAATCTTCATATGCCTTTTGTATTTCCTCTTCGTGTTCTAAATGAGAGCATATATTTGGAACAATTCCTGTAATTACATCCATTGGAAAAGTAGCATATAGTTTTAACTCTTTCTCCCTTAAATGCGGATTGGAAACTTGTATTCCATTTAGTAAAGTTATCTCTTTTCTTAATTTTTGTAAATTTGAAATTTCTCCTCTTCGACTAGAAGTAGGATCACACAAATAAGTCGTAATTAAAATCCCATTATTTTCTTCAATAGAATCTACTATAGAAAGCACGTCTATTTCTTTTTTTATTGCTTCACTAACAATATCCTCTAAATCTCGTTTTTTGCCCTTAGAGGTAGGGCAACTTAAATATATATCACTCTTTAACATAATATCACCATATGACATTATATGAAAATTATAAATATTTTTCAATCAATTCTTGAATAAAAAATTTATATTCTTTCTCATTTGTATCTGTTTCATCCGCTTCCATAACACAAAGAGGAGGAAATAAAACACACCACCAATTTTTTCCTTTTCCTTCTCCTAAAGTAACAAGAACAGATTCATAGTACCCTTCCTCATAGGTCACGCCTTTATATTTTTTTTCTGGAAAGTAGTTCAGTCCATATTTCAATTCATAAGAGAGTGGGTATTTTTCTTCTGTTAAAACTCGTTTTACATCTTCATCAAGAAGATGTAGATTATCATTAATAATTTTTCTAGCTTCTTCAATACCAGACGTATTTTTTAAAAGTTCATATATTTTATTTTGAATGCTATCTGTTACTTTGAATTTTGTTTTTTGATCGATATCTTTATCTGAATTCGCAACCACACGTAAGCGAATCGCTTCTTTTGGAATTAAGAGATCCTCTGATTTTACCCTGTAAATGCCCCCAACAAAAAGTAGAACAAATATAGTAAGTATTGTGAATTGTTTCATAAAAAATCATCTCCTATTTCATAGTGAGATGATAAATTTTTTTTATTCAAAATTTTTTTAATTTTTTCTAAATATTCAGCTGGATACTATTTTCTATCTTATATTAGGTAGAAAATATGCCTTTTAGAATGGCAATAAAATTTTGTTATTTAGGTAAAGTGTTTATAGAATAGCATATCTTCTATACCTGTTTTAGAAACGAGCATTTTAAAGTATCTCACAAATCATTTGTTTGGTATTAACTATTTAAAATTATTTTCTCTAATTTATGTTGTAATTCATACAAAGTATCTTTTGAAGATGTCTTTTCTCCTAAATCTTGCACAGCTTGCATCAATAGTTGTCTTTTGGATGGATTACTATGATTTGGAATTTCTTGTTCTGTCATTTTTTCATATACTCCTAAAGTTCCATCTTCTTTCGTTTTTGAATAGTAAGTTTTATTTGTTAAACTTGAGTGAAATTCTATATTCTTAAAATGATGTCTGTTCTTTGCTAATTCTCGGTTATTTTCTGCTTCAAGCTCTTCCTCTTTCTGTACTTGTGTTGGTGTAATTTTATGTAATTTATCTGTCGCGCCGTGAATTACTGCCATTGTTTGTAATAAGCTATATGCCTTTTCTGGTTCCATGGCATAAAATTCTCTTACTCTCTTTTTTCCTTCAAAATTATCAATTGCTCTAAGATTTGGGTTTAATCCATCGATCATTTCATGCAACTTTAAATCAGATAATCGGGTAGGAACTTCATAGTAAGCATATAAACGAAAGGCATATGGAATACACTCGCTTCTATTTAGATTCTTTAAGCGAGTTTCTATATTGTCTGCATAACCTATCTTTACATATTCTGGAAAGGATGGATTTGTTAATATGTAAATAACACCACTTTTTTCTTTCATAAAATGCAACCTCCTCAATTCCTATCATTTTTTACTTCTATAAATATTCTTATTAAAAATTAAATTTTTAAAGTTTATAATGACTAACACTATTATAATACTTCTATATTGCTTTGCCTAGTTTTTATAGCTATTTTTTAATCATTTGTTTCCTATCTTCCCCTCCATTGAGGTTTAAACTCGCACGCCTTATTAAAGTGTCGAGTTTTTTATTTATAAAACAAGTTCATAGTATTTGATATTATGGACTTTTTTCATGGTTTAAAGGAGTTGATGAATAGTTATGAAAACGACCATAGAAAATCTATGATTCCCTAGTGATATTAAAAAAAGACTAAAAATGAAAGTTAGTACAACCAACCTTAATATTGAATTTTTATCGGGTCATATCATCAAATTTAATCAAACTAATATAAGTGTAAGAGAACCACATAGAATTATTGTTAGTAATTCCAAAAATACTCTAATTGCACTACTATATGATGATATAGAAAAAATTTACTTGCCTAAAGAAAATGCTATTATATCATTTACTAAATATGTTTCTATATTAAATACAATGAATAAAATGTATCAAAATTAGATTTAATTTATACTAAATAGGTATCTAGCTTATTAAGAATTAATGGTATTATATTCATAAGGAGGAGTGACTTATGTATGAATTTGCTGGTAGATTTAATAGAGAAGATTTATTTTTAAAAGAGTTTAATTATTGGATTTTAATCTTAAGACCTGTACCTGTAACTTTAGGTAGTTGTGTTATTTTATTAAAAAGAGAATGTCCATCTTTGGCTGAAATAACAAAGGAAGAAATGGCAGAATTTACAGAAGTCTGTAAGGTGTTTGAAGAAAAGAATAAAACATTATATGGTGCTGTAAAATTTAATTATCATGCAAATATGATGAAAGAAAACTTTGTTCATTTCCATGCAATCCCTAGATATGATAAAGATGTTGAACGATATGGAATAAAGTGGATAGACAAAGAGTGGCCTACTGGAGTTGGAATGTATAAAACTGAAGTTTCTGATGAAATATTACAGAGGATTAAAGAAGAATTTATAAGATCTTCATTATGAAAAGAATAGAATTAAAAGTGCCAAAACTAGAAGAAATGCACTATAGACAAAAGTGGATGCAAGATCCAAATACCATGAATTATAATGCTGGCTTTGAAATGAATTTACTAGGATATGATTATCAAACTGGGACTATGTCTAAAACTGATGAAGAAATGAAAGTTTGGTATAACAATTGGATTGGACAAGAGCCAAATAAGTATTTTGCTTATATTTATGAAACTAATAAAAATGTTCCTATTGGAGAAGTTTATTTTTACAAGGATAAAGATAAATACAAAATGGGAATATTAATTGTAAATGAGTTTCGTGGAAAAAAATTTAGTAAAGATGCTTTAAATAAATTAATGAAAATTTCATTTGAAAAATATGGAATACCTGAATTAACTGATTCTTTTCCAGATGATAGAATTAGTGCAATTAAATTATTTAAAAGTTATGGGTTTAAAGAAAGTGGAAATATTGAAGAAATTATTAGATTTGGTAAAAAGGATATTTCTAGAGAAATGATTATTACAAAAGATATATATTTTAAAGAGGATCATTAATATTTTATTGAGTAAGAAATTGCTCTTTTTTGTTGTCTAAATTTAGAAAGGAGGCAAAATTATTAACTACTTTTTTCAAGTAGTCGTACCCAAAATTCTTGATTATTTTAAGGAAAATAAAGAAGTAATTCCTAACTATCTAATTCTAGAAGTCTTAAGAAAAGATAAACAATATCAAGAACAAATTGAAGAAATTTTAGAATTATCAAAAGAAGAAAATAAAATATGAGCTATGCAATTTTTAGAGGTGAAGGTATTAAAACTTTAAATGAATTATCACAAAAAGGTAGTCATAATGGGAGAACAAAAGAAAAATATAAATCTAATCCTAATATTAGAACCTAAGATAGTAAAAACAATATTGAAATAGTAAAATGTAATAAATATGTAGACATATTTTATGAAATAACAAGAGAATATCAAAAAGAGCATTCCGAAAGAATGAAGAATATGAGGTCTAATAGTAAAAAGTCTTTTTATGCTTATGCTCCTATTCACAGCCTATTTTAGATGATTCATATTTTTATTTGAAAGATATTTTGCACGATTCGTTTCGGTTAGTATTCGTAAATTTTTGAGAAAAAACAGGTATTTATGAATAAATTTAAGTTATTATTTTTAAGAAAATTATTATAAATAAAGCTATAATTAGCTATGCATTGTAACCTTCTATCTCATCCACTTTACACCTTTTTAAATTTAGCCTTAATTTTTTCTCTTTTTTTCGTTATAATAAGAGTGGGTGATAGAATGAATAAAGTCGTTATTGTAGGATGTGGCAATGTGGGGATGAGTTATGCCTATGCTCTTTTAAATCAAAAAAATAGTGTCAATGAACTTGTTTTAATTGACTTGAATAAGGAAAGAACAATTGGAGAAGCAATGGATTTGAATCATTGTCTTGCTTTTGGGCCAAATAAAATGAAAATTATAGCTGGAGAATATGCGGATTGTAAAGATGCTGCGATCGTTTGCATTGCAGCAGGAGCAAACCAAAAACCGGGAGAAACAAGGATGGATTTAATTCATAAAAATAGTTCTATATTTAAAGAAATCGTTGGACAAGTCATGTCTTCTGGGTTTCATGGTATATTTCTTGTAGCTACCAATCCACTTGATGTAATGACCTATTTAACTTGGAAATATTCTGGTCTAGATACAAATCACATTATAGGAACAGGAACTAGTTTAGATACTGCACGATTACGATTTTTAATTGGCGATCGCTTAAAGATTAATCCAAAAAATGTGCATGCTTATGTTATTGGAGAACATGGCGATTCTGAATTTATTCCTTGGAGTAATGTAAATATTGGACTTAAAAATATTCAAGAATTTTTAGATCAAGAAAATTGTTCAAAAATAGAGGAAGAAGTAAGAAATGCTGCTTATGAGATCATTAACCGAAAAGGGGCAACTTATTATGGAATAGGCATGTGTTTAGCTCGCATCACGAGTGCGATTTTAAATGATGAGAATACGATTATTACCGTTTCTTCTTATGATAAAGAAAATAATCTATTTATTTCCCTTCCAACCATTATTAATAAGGAAGGAGTCATTAGTAAACTATTTGTCAATTTAAGTAAAGAAGAAGAGGAAAAATTAAAAGCCTCCATTGCTTATGTAAAGGAAGCCATTGTATCTTTAGAAAATGAATAAAAAAAATTCAAGCAAAGACCACTTGGATTTTTTTATTTATGATATGATTCATTATTTTCTATTTTAAAGGAACGATAAATTTGCTCTAAGAGTATGATTCGAAAAAGTTGATGAGGAAATGTTAGTTTCGAGAAAGAAAGAGAAAAATTTCCTCGTTTTAATACTGCATCACTTAACCCGTTAGAACCTCCTATAATAAAAGTAACTGTCCCTGCTCTCATTTTTATTTCTTGCAATTTTTCCGATAAGGAAATAGAGTCAAACATAGTCCCTTTTATATTGAGTGTAATCACATATTCCTTTTCTTTTATATGATTTAAAATATGTTCTCCTTCCCTTTCTTTATTATAGGATGGATCAAGTGAGAAATCTGGTACTTCTATTATTTCTAATTTTGTGTATTTCTGCAACCTTTTCTCATACTCTAAAATAGCTTCTCTATAAAATTTTTCCTTTATTTTTCCTACACAAATTATCTTGATCATAAATGAATTAACTCCGTTTTTTCATATTGTTCAGACACAATCACTTTATCAAAATGAATCCCATGTTCTTCAAATACCCCATATAAGGTAGAGAGCGCTAATTCTTTTGTATTGTTTTCTTCACTTAAGTGTGCTAAGACGATTTCCTTTGTATTCTCTCCAATAAAGTTAGCTAAATAATTAGAGGAATCAATATTGGATAGATGTCCTCTATCACTTAAAACTCTTCTTCTTAATTGGTAGGGATACCTTCCTTTTAAAAGTTTTTCTACATCATGGTTACTTTCCATAATATAGACACTTCTGTTTTTTAGCGTGTCAAAATATTTACGATTGATAAAGCCTGTATCTGTCATATACACCACAGAATTTTTACCTTCCTCAACAATATATCCATTCGAATCGCTTGCATCATGAGAGGTTTTAATGACATGAACTGTAATATCCTCTATTGTAAAGTCCCCCTCTATTAAATGATAAGAAAAAGGAGGCATTTCTCCTTGCAAATCCGCAAGCATTTTCTCGGTCACATATAACGTAGGATGATACTTTTTTAAAAAAACTTTAAGTCCTTTTATATGGTCTGAATGGGTATGTGTAACTAGAATTGCTTTTATACTTTCTGGATTTATGTCTAATTCCTTTAAGCGTTCTTCTACATAGGAACAGGTGGGGCCTAAGTCAATAAAAATGTTTATGCTCTTAGATTTAATTAAAGTAACATTTCCTTTTGAACCACTTGCGAGTACACATACTTCCATTATGACTCCTCCTTATTGATAAAATTTAAAAAAGTAGAAGTATTTCTTTTGAAAATCAAATCAATGGTCTTTGTTGGTCCATTACGATGCTTTCGAATAATGAACTCACTTTTACTTGTTGCCTCATCAATCGCAGCTTCCTTATTGTAGTAATCATCTCTATATAAAAAAGCAACGATATCAGCATCTTGTTCAATAGAACCAGACTCTCTCAAATCACTTAAAATTGGTCTTTTATCGTCACGAGATTCAACACTTCGCGATAATTGCGCTAAAGCAATAATCGGAATTTTTAACTCCATTGCTAATGTTTTTAAGGAACGAGAAATTTCTGATATTTCTAATTGTCTATTTCCTTGTGTTTTACTTGAACCACTGATTAATTGTAGGTAGTCAATAATAACTATCCCTAAATTTTCTTCACTTGCAAGTCTTCGACATTTTGCACGAATCTCTCCAATCGAAATTCCCGGTGTATCATCAATAAATATTTTTGTATCTGCAAGTCGAGAAATAGCCTCATTGACACGTTTCCAATCATTATGTTCTAATCTTCCTGTAGATAATTTAGGTCCATCAATTTGACCTACACTCGAAAGCATACGAAAAGCAAGCTGATCTGCACCCATCTCTAGATTGAATAGAGCTACTGTCTTATCCGTATGAATGGCAATATTGGTAGCAACATTTAGGGCAAAGGCTGTCTTTCCCATCGAAGGACGAGCGGCAATAATTATTAACTCATTCTCATGTAAACCAGATGTAATCTTATCAAGATCATAAAATCCTGTCGGTACTCCTGTAATTTCTCCCTTAGTTTGTGATAGTTTTTCTAAATTCAATTGTGCACGATACAGAACATCAGATATTTTTTGAAATTCAGATCCACTACGAACCTTACTAATATTCATTAGGCTTTTTTCTGATTTATCAATCAACTCATCAAGCGTATCACTCCAATTATAGCTATCTGTTTCAATGGATAAGGCTGTTTCAATTAATCTTCTTTTTACATAGTTTTCTTCCACAATTTTCATGTATTCTTCTACATTTGCAGCACTAGGAACTGATGTAATGAGATCACTTAAATATTCCACTCCCCCTACACTGGCTAACTCTTTATTTTTTTCTAATTCACTTGTGACAATTGTAACATCTATAGGTATTCCTCGCTCTTTAAGACTAACAATCGTTTTAAAGATTTTTCCATGTTTGTCAAGATAGAATGTTTCTGGATGTAGTCTTTCTACCACCTTCTCACAAGCTCTTTTTGACATAAACATTGCACCAATTACGGATTGTTCAGCAACTATGTCATTTGGCATTTCTTTGTTCATTTACTTCACTTCCCTTGAACATGTACTTTTACAGTCGCTAAAACCTCTTTATGTAATTCAATTTGAATGGTATGCATTCCTAAACACATAATAGGAGATTCGATTTTTATTTTTGTTTTATCAATGTTGTATCCCAATTTTCCCAATTCCTCTTTAATTTGTTTGGCAGATATGGTTCCAAACATTTTTTCTTGCTCACCTGTTTTTACTTGAAACTTTAAAGTTTCTTTTTCTAATTTTTGTTTTAAAGACTCCATTTCTTTAATAAGAAGAGATTCCTCCAATTTTTCAGTTTGTCTTTGTTTTTCAAAACTTTTTAAATTCGTTTGATTCGCAGCCATTGCATAACCGTTTTTAATTAAAAAGTTCATAGCATACCCATCTTTTACCTCTTTAATTTCATTCTTTTTTCCTTGCCCTTTTACATCTTTTATAAAAATTACTTTCATATTCTCGCCAACTTTCTATTTTATTTTTCTATTCTTTTTGCTTTCTCTTATTTGGTTTGCTAATTGTTTCAATTTATTCATTCTATGATATAAACCTGACTTTGAAATTAAAACACCTGTTTCCATGCTTATAATTTCACTTAATTCAAGCAGGGAAGCTTCAGGATACTTTTTACGATAAATAGCTGCCTCTCTCACCTTTTCATTTAATAAGGAAAGGGCTTGTACCTCTTCTAATAATTCTATATCATGTACTTGTTTCGTAGCTGTTTCAATCATTTTATCTACATTGGCCTGTTCACAATTATTTAAACGATTAGTCATATTTTTATGATCACGATAAATTCGAATATCTTCATAATAGAACAGGGCATTTGTAGCACCTATAATCCGTAAAAAATCCCCTATTTTTTCTGCTTCTTTCAAATAAACCATATATTTGTTATCTCGCCTTATTATTTTACTATTTAATTCAAAAAAATTAAATAGTTTCTGCACAAAGGAAGCATATTCTTTTGTATCCACTAAAAACTCTAAGTGATATCTAGATTTTTTGGGATCATTTATACTTCCACAAGCTAGAAATACACCTCTAATGTAAGCTCTTTTTAAAGAATCATCATCATATAAGTAGGATTTTGGTATGTTTTCTGTTAAACATAGATCATTGGAAATTTTTTCTATTTCTCTTTTTAGTTCTAATATATAAATATAATTTTTATTAAAATTATATCCACGTCTTACTGTCACTTTAGAAATAACCTTGTATTTTTGTTTTAAAAGGTTAAAGATTCTTCTAGCCACACTCGAATTTTCTGTTGTAATATGAATCGTATTTTCTCCTAAGACTCCGATATTTCTAAGGAGTGCTGCTAGTTCTGTCATATTTTCGATCGCTAATGTTTCTAATTTACTAACTTCATTTTTAACTTCACTTGTAAATGACATGGCCTTCCTCCTCTATTCTAAACCTTTCTGTTTACTGGAATCCTTCTATCCATATGAAACAATATCATTCACGAAAACATAGAATCGTGCATAGAACTATGTCTTTTATTTTAGCATACTTTAAAACGATTATGTTTCTTTTTTTTACTTTTTCATAAGTATATCTATTCTTGATCTCTTGTATATAAACTTTTTACCCTTTTTTCAATAATCAAACTATCTGAATCATTTTAAAAGAATGTTTGTTATAAGCAAAATGAGAAAGAAAAAAGTCCCCTATTCAGCAGACTCTTCCTTCTATTTTTCACAAGTTGTCTTATTAGGATAATATGTATAGGTATATTCTCCGTTATTGTTTAGCACTTTTATAGAACTATCCTGTTGCGATAACTTCTTCTCGGTCTTGGGATTCACCAATGAGCTTTTTATCCATCCACCACGTATTAAATTCTCTGTATTGATACAAATGCTTCCCCCTGCATTTTTTAATTCTGAAACCTCAGCTGCATTTGGATTCGCATTGATATAAGACTCGGCTGCTAAAAAAATATTTTGCTTAAATTGTGTATAATTATTTTCCTCAATTCCTGCGAATTGTTTGGCTATAGAAGGAACAGCGACAATTAGTATTGCGGCCATCACTGCTAAAACAGCTAAAAGTTCAATTAATGTATAACCCTTTTTATCCATGACTCATCCTCCTATTTTACTGTCTAAATTATACTATAAAGAAAACTTGATGTCAACGAAGAAAATATTTTGAATATAATGAATTAGGTGATTTTATGGGAATTATAAAGCATACTTCTAAGGAGAGGGACTTACTTGCTCGACTGATGCGTGCAGAAGCAGTTGGAGAAGGAGATTTAGGTATGTTAATGGTAGGAAATGTCATACTAAATAGGGCATTGGCATCTTGCCTAACTTTTAAAAATATTCGAACAATTTCTGATGTAGTTTATCAAAATCCGGGCGGATTTGCAGGAGTCAATAGTTCTTTGTTTTTCTCAAATCCGACCACAAAAGAGCAAGCCTTAGCTGATCGGATTTTAAGGGGAGAATACTATCATCCTGCAACAAATTCTCTATGGTTTTATGCTCCAGCAGGGACAGATACTTGTAAAACAACTTGGTGGGATCAAAGGTTATCTGGGCGATATAAAAGTCACTGTTTCTATCAACCAGATACAGGGGTATGTGTAGAGATACATTAAGACTCTAGGAAAAATTTTCCTAGTTTTTAGGTTAAAATTTTTAAATAAGCTTTAAAACATGTGTAAGAACAGTTCGCCTGTTCTTTTTTACCTATTTATTAATAATGGATTTTATAATTTTTGTATGTTTTAATTTATATAGAAATAATTAGCAATATATTTATTGAAACAAAAAAGTGAAAAATTTTTTATTGAATTTGAATAGAATATATTCTACTCCCTTTTTTAGAACTTTACCTTCTTCATTATCGAAATATAATATTTAGCTATTTTTATACTACTATTTTTATAATCTAACATTAGACTAACAATCATTTTTACCTATTTTACTTAATCTAACACGTTATACTAGATAAAAATGAGAATTATTGAAATGAAAAAAATGTCTAAATGCACTACATGATACATTTGATAAAATTTCTCTAATCATAGTCATCAAATATTCTATATTTTTTAATGATATGTGCCTTTACAAATCAACTAGCACAATGTGTTAATATAAGGTAAGTATTTGGAGTTATTTAATGTACGAATTTCTTCGATAATCTTCCTCTCCTTCTCAATTATACTGTATAGTTTTTTAAATCTAACGTTATTAAGGAATATTAAAAATAAGTACTTTAAAGAAAAAAGACCACTTTTCGTAGTCTAAACATCTAGATTCTTAAAACTTGCCCTAAACGTAGTGTCGTTCCTGATAAATTATTTTTATTTTGAATATTGGTCACCGTTGTTCCAAACTTTCTAGCAATACTATATAAAGTATCCCCAGATTTTACTGTATACGTATTTTCAGTTGGCGTTGATGGAGATGTTGCTGTAGTTGGTACTTTTAACACCTGCCCTAAACTTAAAAGATTTGATGTCAAATTATTAATTTTCATTAATTCCTGTACGGTTGTATTATACTCTCTTGCAATCGCATATAGATTATCTCCTTTTGTTACATAATAATTTTTATAGGATGGCACAGGAGTTGGCTGATTTCCTGTTGGTATAATTAACTTCTGACCTACAGATAAATTATTATTGGTTAAGTTGTTGGCATTAATTAAATCTGCCACTGACAAATTGTAAGTATTTGCTATTTTGTATAATGTATCCCCAGATTTTACAATATATTCGTTGGTTATAATATCCTCATCTTTTTTCTCTGGCAATTTAATTTGTTGCCCTACTGATAATGTTGTAGAAGTTAGATTATTCAAATTCATTAATTCTGCAATAGTTGTATTAAATTTATTTGCAATCGCATATAGGCTATCCCCAGATTTTACTGTATATATTCCTGCATCTTCCTGCTCTTTCTCTATAGGAATAATGAGTCTTTGCCCTACCGTTAATGTATTACTTGTTAGATTGTTGACTTTCTTTATTTCATCAACTGTTACACCGTATTTACGTGCTATACTATATAGTGAATCTCCTTTTTGCACTGTATGTACTCCTTCTATATCCTCATTATATGTAACTCCAATATAATCACTTACCCCACGTACTACGGCATCTACATAATCTCGCCAATTATTTTTTAATTGGCTTACATCATCACTTGTACTATCTAAAAAACCATATTCGACAATAATTGGTTCTGTTATTCCTGTATTTCTATGTATAAAATAATAATCTTTCGACGTATCACTAGGAAGCCTTCGCTGGTATGCTTTTCTAACATTTTGACCAGCTAGTCGAAGTTGTTCAAGCACATTGTTCGCCAATGTCCCCTTATTTCTTAATGCGTAAATTACTTCTGCACCATCGCCACCTCCGGAAGTATCCTTGTTGTGGTTAAATAAAATATTAAAGTAGATTTACCCTTGTACCACATATTCATACTTTGTGGAACAAAAGTAAATACTACTTCTTAGCACCTGCTTTGCCTTTCTTACCATATGGATTTCTTGGTGCAGTGGTTTCTTTATATTGAAACTCTGAATCAGGAATAATTCCATACTTAAATTTAATTGTGATCAATCGATTCTCATCTATCTCTATCTTATCAATCAAAGATAACAAGAGTTCTCTCTTAGGTTTATTCAAATCCAAGAGCTTCTTTATCTGTTCTGTATAATCCGGAATTATACTTAGATTCTTCTTTTGTTCTTGTACACCTTCTTTAATAGCATCAATTTCTATATTAATTCTATTTAATTCAGATTCATGAGGTTTTATCATTTCTATATAAGAAGAAGCTGATACTATACCATTCATTCTATCTTCATATAGACTATTCATGGTTTTTACAATTTGTGCTTTTCTACCTTCTAAGTTTTTGATTTTGATATTGCCATTATCAGTTATAGATTTCTCTCTATTTATAATTTCTTGATTTAAGTCCTTAACATCAAACTGCTTTAAATACTTTGATAAAGTAGCTTCAACATGTTTCTTTAATTGTTCCTCCAAATAATTATATGGAAAGAAATGCGAAGAACATCTTTCTCTTCTAGGATCTCTTGAATACCTATTACAATTAACAGACCAATAATCATGATTTTTCCTATAAGCAATAGTTAATCTATTTCCACATTCTTTACAATACAGTAACCCATCAAATAAACGAACTGGTCTCTTTGTTGTTCTGCAAATTCTATTATTTGATTTCTTTCTTTCTTGTATTAATGCAAAAGTATCTTTAGAAACTAGAGGTTCATGAGTATCTTCAACAACAACCCATAAACTTTCATCTAAAGTTATTTTCTTCTTAGATTTATAGCTTACCTTAGCTTGAGTATGTTGAACCATATCTCCTGTATAAATCCTATTATTAAGAATCTTCTTAACTGATGATATATTCCAATCATCTCTGAAAACAAGTCTAGTTGAATATTTAGTCTGCTTATAACCACTAGGTGTTACATATCCCTTATCATTAAGAATTGTTGTGATTTCTGACACTCCAATTCCCTGTTCTGCCATTCTAAATATTTCCTTAACAATAGGTGCAGTTTCTGGGTTAGGTATTAAATGACCTTTATCTTCTGGATCTCGCATATATCCAAAACAAGGTGCACTACCTATAAATTTACCACTGCTTCTCTTATTGTTAAGAACATTTCTAATCTTGATAGAATTTTGCTTACTATAATAATCATTACAAGCAACAATAAATGTAGATGAGTCATTACTTGCTTGATTCTTAAAGCTATCATAACCATCTAATATAGAAACGAATCTTACTTGATTTTCAGGAAAGAAATTTTCCATGTAATATCCGGTCATTACATGATCTCTACCCAATCTTGATAGATCTTTCACAATTACCATATTAATTTTCTTCTTTTTAATATCTTCAATCAATCTCTTGAATTGAGGTCTATCAAAATCAGTTCCAGAATATCCATCATCCACATAATCATCAACAATGGTATAATTATTAAATTTGTTTAAATAATTAACATTGATATAATCAGTGACTACAGATCTTTGATTTATAACACTTTCACTTTCAGCTTCATACTTCTTGTCTTTATCTTCTTGAGATAGCCTTATATATATACCAATATAAAATTGGACATCCAACATGTAATTGTTAAACATTACTCCTCCTTCTCAATTACATATCACTCATATAGACTATTAAATAATAACGTTTATTCAGAAATAAAGAAACCATTTTAGGTTGAATTATCCCCTTTCATATTATTTAATTCTTCTAATAAGTATGAAAGTATTATTTCTTTTAATTTTTCTATATTATCTGGACTCATTTTTAAACCTCTTTCCTTAAATCTTATTCATCTCTCAAACCTATAATGAACTTATTTAAATTTAGAAATTAATCTGATTCATCAATTATTTCTAAATTCTCACCTTTTTTTCTATCTATTAACCTATATTCACTAGATTCAATAGGAGAACCAAAATAATCATTATAATTATTAACTAATACCAGTTCAGCATTTTTTACAAATGTATTAATTTTTCTTTCATCAAATCTACTATCATAATAGAAAACCTTAGGTCTATTCAAATTGTTGCTTCTACTCATATTTCTCTTACCAGGAAAAATTACATCATCAAAATATTTCACCATATAGTAAATTTTTTTTCTAAAATCAATGTAATCCTTTATCTCAGAAGCTAGTGAAAAACCATAATCCCAGTTAGTTACGTTATATTGATTTTCATTATTAGTGTCAGCTTTCTTAAAAATCAAATCGTCAATACTAAGTGAAGTTAGAAGATGATAATGCAACTTTTTCATCCCTTTATGACCTCTTTCAAGAACTTTTATAAAACTGAAACTCGGATGTTCCATCTTGATTTGTTTAACCCACGAACGATAAGCATTTGTCACACCATCAAAATCGTCAATTTCTGAAAATGTTAAAGTTACAAAAGTCTTTAATATATACTCATTTGAAAAAGCCCATCTTACATACTTATCTTTCATATTTTTAGTATCATATGAATAGACTTTTATAACTTCTCCAGTATGATCATCATATCTCCTGACATATCCTATACCTTTATATCTCGTGACTACCACATATCTTCCGCTTAAAATTACTCTAGTGTCGTATTGTCTGTAAAACATCTTTTCCAATTCTTCAATTGTTCTTATTCTTCCTGTTTCAGTTGCATAACCATTTGATAATCTTTTAAGCATACTATCATAATATTTATACATATCATATTTCTGCATACGCTACCTCCAAAGTTCATATGATATTAGTTGTACAATGATTAGTAAGTATAGTTGTATGATGTAAAGGGAGTTCAGTATAATATTCTAGAATTATAATAAATATCTTCTCTATCTATAATAGTTTAAGAAAATGTATTAATCATCTAAAGAAAACTAACTCCCTTACTCTCTCTATCAAAAGGGAATTATAATTAAAAACATACAACAACATTAAAGTCATATATCTCCTCAACAAACAGTTAAGGTACTAATATCAAGTAATATAATTATTCGCTCCAATCAGTGCAATTATTAATAGACTCACTATAATTACAAGATGACGATAAATCATACAAGTAATCAATTGTGACTTCTTCTGGCAATTTTGCAGTTAAGATTCGATCATCCAAAGTCATAATAGATTCTGTATCTACACAAAATATAACAGTGTGATGATGATATAAGCTTCTTAGCACATCGTAAACTTCCACAAAATTTCTAGAAATTTGTGATAAAGAATCAATTACGATTACATCAAATCTCTTTTCATTTTGTAGATCCTCAAGAAGTTCTCTTAACTCTTCACGCTTGTCTAAAAAATCATGATTTGAGGTTTTATCTTTATACATACTATCTGCTACATCGACAAAATCTACATAGCTGGCAACTAATTTCCAGTGTGTATTATTTCCAATATAATTTCTTAAACGTTCAATACGTTTATTCAATTTTTCTTGCTGTGGTTGGATTTCATCTTCTGGGAAGTAACTCCACCCAAAATATTTTCCGCTTACATAACTTGCCACTCTTAATGGAAAGCATTTAAGTGCTTCCACATTACTTACATATCGTGATAGATCTATGCATCCATTTCCTTGAGTTTGTTTAACTTGATTTCTTAATATTTCTTTTCCTAACATTCTATTTTCTCCTTCTCTATTTATTAAAAACTTGTTAATCACCATTTCCCCCTTCAATTTCATTTGCCCTCATTCATATAAACCACGTCCTTCCTTTGCCCTGAGTTGCCAATGTGCAAAAAAAATGCAAAAGCCCCCAAGGAGAACTTCCCTAAGGGAACCGCCTACAGAGTTATACGAGAACAAAATGGACACTTTCACAAAAATGTTAATTTTTTTTAAAAAAGTGCTAAAAATTTTAAAAAAAGTATTAAAATCTAAAAAAGAAGAGTTTTAAAAACTCTCCCTTGGTTTAACTTAGGCAAATATCAAAAAATTAAAAAACATCCCATTACCCATTTAAAATCTTTAAATATCTATATCCAGTATTTCTACTAATTTGACATAATCGACAGAATTCGACAAAATTTATTCTATATTCAATAAATTCTATAAAATACTTAGCAACATCCGGATTCTTATTGTATATTCGTTCTTTAGTCAATTTAGGTTGCCCACCAATGCGTCCCTCGGATCTAGCAGCAGCCAATCCCTCGTTAACACTTTCAACTATCATCAACCTCATCACTTCCGCCACCATCGATAACATCAATAGTTGTCCCTGCATTAAAGCTGACAACGTACCACGACAATCAACTTCAAAATCTCCCAGGACGAACTTTATTTTCTTCTCCTTCGCAAACTCAATTAATGACATAAAGTGTTTTAACGAACGTGTAAGACGATCAATTGAAGAACAATAAACAGTATCTCCCTCTTTAACAATGCTTAGTAGTCTATCAAGTTCAGGTCTCTTATCTTTCGAACCAGAGATATACTCCTTAAACATATTCTCCAGTTTAACTCCATGTTGTTCTCCAAACTTGATTTGCCTCAATAAGTTCTGCCTTTCTTCGTTGGTGCTACAACGTGCATATAAATAATCCATAAAATCATTCCTCCCAAATAGTCACCAAGAAACCTATTTGAAGTAAGTGGAACATTTTAGCACTAAATTATGCCTCTAAAACCAATAAATTGGTGGTAAAATAGAGTGCCCACTTAACAAATGTTTCTTGGAACACCTTTTTAATACCGTGCTATAGAAGCACCTGTCAATATCTTTAATGCAATTTCAAATTGTTAGCAAAATGAAAAATGAAAAAAATGAAAAAAAATAAAAAAAATGAAAAAAAGAATAGTCACTGCTATTCCTTATTGAATATTACATATAGTTGTTTTCATCTAAAGCAAACAAGCACTCACTAACTGCTTGACCTCTACCAAATATGAATAGAATCTTTGAGAAGATATCTATAAACATATCCTCGCAATTATGTTCTTTCATAACACCTACATACTCATCCCATTTCGTAGGATCTTTCTTAGCTCGACCTTTACGAATAAAATCAAACATTTCTAAGGCCATATCTTTATCAATAGAGTGATCTAGCAGATACTCCAGTATATCTTCACGAGTAGCTATAAGATTATCAAGAGTGATTTTTCCATCAGCTACTAAAGCATCTTGATTATAACTCCATACATCAGTACCATGTCCTATGCTTTTTACTTTGACATAATCCTTTATGGTCTTAGGTTGCAATATCTCCGCAATTTTTTTCTCAAGCTCATTAGTAAGTACATTTTCTAAACCTTTAACCTTATACTCACTTATAGGTTGCTTTTCATCAATCCTAATGGTTAAAAATTCATCTTTATATTTTCTATAATCATCAACTGTCTCGAGTATTAGCTCTTCATTTAATCTAAGTGAAATATCTTTAAGCATAGGGCAATTTCTACTATCCTTATACCCCAAAAATGGAATTAGTAAATAATGGTTATCTTCAAAAGCATTTACTTCTTCTATATCTTCCTTTTCGTGTGTACCATAAACAAATCTAACTTTATCACAATAATTACTACCTACATATATTAGAAAATCAAGTGGAATAGCATGAATTAAATCCATACAAATATTGCTTTCGTTAAATAATTCATAAGGTAAATTATACTTTATAGGATCTACATCAGTTATACCTAATACATGTAATAACAACAAATTATTAATTGTACCTCTAAAGTGATATGAAATAGGAAAATCAGATCTATATTCCTTATATTTGTAAAATATCTCAATAAGAAATAACAAACCCTTATCATATAGAAGATCAAGTTCTTTGTTACATCTTCTAAATAAATCTAAGTTCTTATATTTAAGAAAGAATTTTTCCTTAAGTTCATCAAACAAATATATCTTTGCATTCATATTTAAATGCTCATACTTCTCTAGCATATCCTTAGTCTTTGTATTTTACCTTTTATATAATCCAACATCCATGTAAATAATCCTCTACATTGATATCAGAAACATTAACAGTAGGAGAATATAAAAATAATGAATAAACCTTATCACCCTTAACAACGATAATATCATCAGAATCACCAATTAAACCTATATCGTCAACATCCATGAAACGTGAATAGTCAATTGCACCAAAATTAAAATCTCCATAATACTTAACTGTCTTTTCATGTGTTAAAGCTGCAATACCAAACTCGGTAAAAACAATCTTCTTATAATGGTAGTTGTTATCGTTTATAAAATCATGTCCACATCTTCCTTTTTCCGTTAGGCAAGTGATAGTCCTATCAGCACCAATAGCACATATAGTTCGGATATCAATAAGAGTAATATATTTAACATCATCAAGTATCTTCTTACCATTTACAAAAGCAGTACCATCCTTTAATAATACGACAACCTCTTGATAGCAAGAAACCGCTATATCATCAACCATATCAACTGGAATATCATTAAGATAATCTGTATACTTTGCTATTACATTATATTGTTCCTCAAGATCCATACTGCTATGAAACTCATCCATATCTATACCGAAGGTGGTATGATTATAATTTTGTAATGCATAAATACAGAACACCTTGTCTCCACTAATCTCATCTAGAAAAGGTAAATCCTCATCAAATGCATCATCTACCACAGAAACATTACCTGCAATCCTGTACTTTAACCCAAACTTAATATCTTGTACTAAGGTTTGAAAATCTGCATTTCTATTACCAGCTAATAAAGCAGACATTTCTCCACTATCATCCAATATCCCTAAAAGAACAAACATAGCATCATCTAATTCATAAATCTTTTTAGATACCACATTAACATCAAGAGTAACATTTTTAACTCTTCCAATAAAACTATCAACCTTAGATATAAAAGAATCATGTGGAATTTTAGTCTCTATCTTCCTAAAGTTAATCTTCTTTGTCACCACATCAATAACCTCCTTAATTATACTTAAACTATACCATAAATAATCACTAATTGTATCACATAGTTATAGAATAGCAATTGCAACTCTCGTAGAAAACACTACTTATTCTTACCATTACGTTTTAGTTGATTATACATTGCTCTTTCTTTTGGACTTGCATTAAACATAGCATGATCATCCAAAATCTCTTGTGCATTTGGATTTTCTATTAATGCTACTCCATAAAAGAAACCAAAGACTCCACCAACAATTGCAAAAATAATTGGAATAGGACCTTCGCCCATGAACATTAGAGAACCTAAACCGTAACCCATAGATCCAAGAATTGCTCCCATAACAATCCCAGATACTAAACTTTTTATACTTACACCAATTCCAGCTCTATTAGTATTTGGATTTTCCTTAACATTATTATAACCACAATTCTTACATAAAATGTTGTTAAAACTTTTTCCACACTCAGGGCAAAAATGCTCAATTGAATATTCAGTTTCATATCCACAATGAACACACTTAGTTGATTTATCGCTAATTTCTTTTCCACAACTTCCACATTTAATTAACGCCATAAATTTACTTCCTTTCTTACACTCAAATTAATTAGTCTTTGCATAATCTTGATATGTGCCACCTGTATCATCACAACGTAAAATTGTATCTGAATCTTTTAAAGAACAATTATATTGTATACTGCCATAACTATAAATTTTTACATCTGATCCATATTTCTCATAAGTATATGCACGAGGATCCGCACAAGCATTAGTTTTAATATTACATAGTTGGTAAACTACTTGGCCATCATCCTTAAATTTAAAAGTTTCTCTCATTGCATCACCGAAAACATTTTCATACTTAGGTGCTGAGTATTCAGCGTTTAATGTACTAGAAGATAATTTGCCTTTATGTGTAGAATTAGTAAAAAGAGGAATAACCAAAATTATAAAAAACAAAATGAATACACTTAAAAAAATAAAAATACCATGCTTATTATGCCTTTTCAATCTATTATTAACTTTACCATTACTTGGAAGTGAAACAGAAGTAGGTGCACCACAATGAATACATATGTCAGTTGTATCGCTAATTTCTTTTCCACACTCAACACATTTAATTAATGCCATTAAATCACCATTTTTTCCTTTCTTTATAAAACAATAAAAATATTCATTACCTATTAATTGTTCCAAACTAATTTTTCAACAAATAGAACAACTAATACGATCTCAAAAGTAAATAACAATATCACAATATTATTACCAAAACCAGCAGATGTTGATGTTAAAGCTAGATCATATGGAATTTGGGTAGCTTTGCAAATAGTATCTGTAATAGCCCTATTATATGGTGAAAACAGAATAGATGAACAAACAATTAATATATTTTCACATATTATTAGTGTTCTATTTTCAAAACAACCTATAAACATAAAAATTTAACTCCTTTCTATTCAATGATAAGTTTTTCTTCTAAAGAAAGTATTATCACATTCATTATACCACAAAAGTAACATTTGAAGATACCATCATTTCAAAACATACATGAGAAAATAATATTATGTAAGGTGGAGGTGTAATATGGGCAGAAATAATCATTCATATACAGATGAACAGATAATAGATTATCAAGAAATTAAAAAAAATTTATGCCAAAATATGCGTATTGCACAAAAGCTTGCTAAAATAAAAGTAAAAGATGCAGCACCAGCACTTGGCATAGAACCAGAATCATTAAAAAGAATAGAAGCTCCGAGTTCAAAAATAGGTCCATCACTGGAAGTATTATGTGGTGCAATTGAATTATATAATCAAAGTCCAAACTTCTATTGGATAGATTGGGAAGAAAACCAAAAGTTATTAGAAAGCAAAAAGGAAGAGACCTAACTCTTCCTTTTAAAGTATGCAATATACATTGTTTTTGAATCATCTATTGAATTTAACTCTTCCAAAGAGTATCCAGCAATATGAATCAAATAATCCATTATTTCAAACTCTTTAATATTGTCTTTCTTGTTCTTGAAAGTTATTTCAATTTTCTCCGGAAAATTATAAGATAACTTCTCTTTTATCATATCAAGATTAGGATTATGTAGTAACAACTTATTCAATCAGATCACCATCCACTTGTATATTAGCATGTTTAAAAAAATTACACAGTCTATATTAAGACAATGTAATAAGGATTGTCAAACATCAATAAAAATACTTCAAGTATCTCTTCTTAGAATAGTAACTCTTGATCAGTTTGTCATAATCAGCAATACAGGAATCAATATACTTCTTCTTAAAATCATCAACAGATTTCTTTCTTCTAGTAAGATCCATATCATTATACTTTTCTAAACGACAATCCATATTCTCGAACAATCTCATTACAGGTCCTCGACCTCTTTGACAAAATGCTATATCAGACATCAGAACTAATATCTTCTTGCTTTCTTCTAAACTGTACTCCTCAACATTCTTCAATGGAACTTGAATATCATTTAGAACATCTTTAATAAAATCAACATACTTAGCATTACTAATAAAACCACTAATAATCAGCTTGTTAAGTAGTTCCTCAAAAGTAGCATCATCTAGCTTGTAGAAAAAAACTCGTAATTTACTACTTTTATAACTTAACAGGTTAGTTAGTTCTAACTCGCCACACTCTATAACATAATCTATACAGGTAGATAAAGAAACAATATTATAGAAGTATAACTTCGCATATCGTATAAACTCATTCATAATGTTTAGAAATTGCTTAGCAGTAATACCATCATCTTTAGCATATACATCAAAAGAAAAAGTTCGTTCATCAATCCTAGAAATCTCTTCACTTAATCTCTTACGACGAATAAGATCATACAACATCATGTCATAAGTGGATCCCTCGTTAAGTATAATATACTTCAACAACTCAATCTTAGTTTCAGTTTTCAATTAATCACCACCATTCGCTTATTGTTTTATAACGTAAGTTGGTGATAATTACAGCACTTAATTAAAAAAAATCATATAAACTATTAAGAATCTCTCTTAAATATGTTATAATATAAATTGTTAGAGACACAAAATTATTTGTTAAGGAGGATAATATGGAAGTAAGAGAATTTGAAAATATTATGAAAAATGATTTGAAAGAAGTTTATAATGAAATCCTAAAAAACCACAATTATAAATTACCAATTAGTGCTAAATCTAGAAGTGGTGCAGAAATAAGTGATTATTTAGAAGATGGATTTGTTGAATATTTTCAAACTCATTCACATGATAGAATTTACAATCCAAAAGGTTCCCCAAAAGGACATACTAAAAATCCATATGATTTTTGTTTTAATTATAAAAATCCGGAATTTAATTTTGATGATTTAATTTGGGGCGATATAAAAGCAACAAAAAATTCATACCAAGATAGTAATCCTGACTTGGGAACTCCAACTAAAATGATAAAATTCATGAAAGATGGTCACTTTTATTTAGTTTTTGTGTTTGTAGAATATGATGCTTCAGAAGATGGTGGTACTATCTTTATCCCCTATGAAGATGGAGAATATGTTCATGTAATGTTTTTAAAAGATATTAGTAGCACAGTGAGAATTAATCCAAAACCTCAATTCCAAGTTAATATTCATGCTCCAGAAGAATATAGAACAAAAGAAGAGTTTTTAGATTTATTCCTAAAAAAATATAAAGAATCAAATGAGCGAATTATTAAAATTCAAATGAGAAAAAAAGAAGAACTAGATAAAATATTCGAAGAATTAAAAAAAATACAATTAAGTAAAAAAGATGATGAAGAATAATTATTTTTCATCATCTTTTTTTAAAAAAACTGTTTATATAATTTATTTCTTCTTTGTTAATTCCATATATTTTATATATAGTTTCGTTTAACATATTATAATATTCATCATAACAATTATCATTTATTAATAAAGAATCAACTATATTAATTATATTTTGATATTCAGAATTATTTACTGCTATTTTTATTCGTTTCAAATCCAAAGTCTTTATCTGTGGAGTCTTTCCATTACCTCTTCTTATGATATTATTAATTCGTGAATAAAAAGTAATCAAATCCGAATTTAATATTCCACAAACATATTTCAGCATAAAAATGCTTTCTTTACTATTATTTTTATCACTTAGTATATATAAA
This sequence comes from uncultured Bacilli bacterium, assembly GCA_951800155.1. GTDB lineage: Bacteria > Bacillota_I > Bacilli_A > RF39 > UBA660 > CATOJL01. The sequence goes on from CATOJL010000001.1 coordinate 44,457, forward strand.
CTATTATTAGCTGCATATGGTTTATCAGTATAAGTAGCTATTATATCATTAGCGCTTTGTCTAATAAATAATTTAGGCGATAGATAAGCTTCTTTATCTCCTAAAGTAACTCTTTTCTTATTTTTAACACCAATTTTTTCTAATTCTTCTTTAAACTGATTTGAAATATCTAGCTGTAACTGATAATTATATTCAATATATTTGCTAGTATTAAGTAATCCAAATTTTTTTGATAAACCTTTTGAGCCCTCTAAAAATGGAAAAACTAGGTTATTTGTTTTCTTATTTTTATTAACTATAAACTCTTCAGTTTTTCCTGTTAAAGCACAACAGGTTCTTAAACATTTATTAGGATAATATTTTTCAAGTGAATCAAATTTATTCACTTTATCATTTATATTTCTCTCTATATCAGAAAGAGGAACATATATCTTATATTGATTATTATCATTATACCATATTGACTGATCAATACTAATCTTGGTATTTTCTTTATAATCATGCCAAATAGTTAACCCATGATTTTTGCTTTTAACTAATGAAATAACCATTTGTCCACTTGCAACATTTTCAAACTCGTTCATATTAGTAGTTATAGATTCAATATAACAATTTTCTAGTAAATACTTTCTAATGTCAATAAACGCCGTTTCAAAAAAGGAAATATCTAATATAAAAATCAATTTGCCATTTTCTTTTAAAGACTTAATACCATTTTCCAAAAAAAACATTATCATATTAAACTTATTGTTACCTTTTTTATTTATAACAAAATCAAAGGTATTAAATTGCTTTCTCTTTTCTTCAGTCATGTTTCTACTTCTTTTGCCATACATTGTAACATATGGCGGATTACTAATAACTAAATCAAATTTATTTACATTTTTATAATTGCAAAAATCTATATTACTAATATTTAATCTTGGCAATATAAAACTATTATTAGTATCATAAACAATTTTTATATAATCAATAGTAGACACTAAAATATTGGCTTCGGTTATTTTACAGGCAAATGAGTCTATATCGTTTGTATAGAAATTTGTAAATATATCCAATAAAGTTTTTTCAATCTCCTTAACATTATTAACATCTACCATATCTAACTTTCTTCTTATAATTTCAATTAAGAACACTCCAGATCCAGAACTTGGCTCTAATATTTTTTGATTATTATAATTATCTATTAAATTTACCATATAATTTACTACATCTTTAGAATGTGTATAGAATTGTCCATAATCTTTTCGATCTTTAGTGTTCAAAGAAGATTCATAAATATATCCTAAAATATCATCATCCCTATTATTTTTTGAAAAAAAATCTATGATTGCTAACGCATTTTCAGAATCATAATCAATGTCATCATTTAAAATGTATGGATAAACTTTTCTTAGAATGTCATCACCATTGTTTTTTTGTGTCCTCAATTTAGAGATTAAAAAACAATTTATAAGCAATATAAATTGCTCTTTTTTGTCTCGTATATTAATTTCTTGAGAAAAAGCTCTAATGTATTCATCTAATAAATTTTGAAATCTCATGTCTATCACTTCTTTCTCAATTCTAATTTTCCCCATATAGTACGATAAAAATATATGATTATTATACCATAAATAGGTTGATCTTACAATTTTGTTCAAACTTTTGTCTTATTTTTCTTCATTATTGGCATTATAAATTATATTATAAAAAAAGAAAAACTATTTACTTCAAGTTTATATAGATAAAAACGAAGTATAATTAGTTTGCATTACTGACACATAGTAATTAATTTATCTACTGTATCATCCATACCATCCGCTTGAATCATTGCATCTAGTTTTCCAGTTTCACGCAACTCTTTAATTAATGCTATTACAGGATCTAGCAACTCAGATGGATGCTTAATATTATCTCCTTTATATACCAGTTCTACGACTTTAAAGAATAAGTCCTGATCGTTACTAATAAACTTAGTATCTCCATTGAATTTAATCATATATTTTGACTCAAAAACATCACTTAAATTTGGATTTTTATACTCGTTCATTAGTTTGTTAAGAGTTTCTACAGTTGCTTTCTTCAAAACAAACAATTTATGCTTATTATTGTCAAATACATACCCATCTTCACATATTGTAAGAGTATAAATTCCATCATCTATCTCTTTTATAAGCATAATTAACCAATTCTCACATTTAGTCATACATATCCTTTCAAATTATCGCTTATTTGCCAGTTTTTTGCCACTTGTAGCAATTATTCTAGGCACCATAATATAAATCCCACACTTGAACAAGTTCAAGCTTTTTTAACACTCTTTTGCAAAATATCTAAAATCTAAATATTATCTATGTTGAATATCTTATCTAAATATACGACATATACGACGAAAATTTCTAAAAGCCACTCAAAAAAGACCTTTTTATACCTAGCAAGATTTATCAATAATAGTTTTAATGATATAATAGAGATAACAACAAGTCCTTTAGAAAGGAGTTAATTGCATGAATCACGATAAACAAAATTTATACAGCACATTATGGAAGATTATTGATAAACTTCAAGGTGCTACAGATGCATGGTCATTCAAATATTACCCAATGATACTATTATTCTATCGTTTCTTATCTACTAACAACATAAACTATGTAAAAAAAACATTTTCAATTGACTATATAAAACTTTCTGATGATGAAAGTTTGTCAATAAAACAGAAAATAATCGATGATAATGACTTCTTCATATTACCTAGCAAATTATTTCAGAATGTCGTTAAAAGCGATATAAAAAGCCAGTATCTAAATGTCATACTAGGGAGCATATTTGATGAAATAGAAGCATCATCTAAGTATAAGTTAACAGGTATATTTAGGGAATTTGATGCAAAAAGTAACACTTTAGGGGAAAACGACTCTGATAGAAGCAATAAACTTTCACAACTACTACAATGTATTAAAAAGCTTAAGCAAGATGACATAAACGAAACAGAATATGATACATTTGGAGACATATATGAGTTCTTAATAAACAACTATGCCAAGACATCTGGAAGACTTGGAGGTGTATATTTTACTCCTAATACTCTTAGTTCTTTACTAAGTAAAATAGCTAATTCATACGTTGAGAAGCCCCAAACTATATACGATCCAACTTGTGGAACAGGTTCACTACTCTTAGAATATATTAAACAAAATCCTAACGTTGAAGTATATGGACAAGAAATATCTCCTAGCTTATACAATATTTGTAAGATGAATATGATTCTTCATGACGTTAAGGACTACACTATAACGTTAGGGGATACTTTAGCAAAACCTATGTCTATTCACGAGAACAAATTCGATATAATACTATCAAATCCACCATTTAGAACAAAGTGGGATGTCGATTCAGTAAATAGTAAAGATAAACGTTTCAACGAATTACCTGTTCTTCCACCAAATGATAAAGCTGACTATGCTTTCGTTCTACATTCTCTCTACACATTAAATAAAAATGGTGTAGCAGTTATTGTTGTATCTCCAGGAATATTAAATAGAGGAAACGAAGAACAAAATATTAGAAAATATCTTGTTGAAAAAAATCTAATTGATACTATTGTAATGCTTCCTAATGACTTATTCTATGGCACTTCAATCAATGTATGTATAATGATACTAAGAAAAAACAAAGAAGATAACAAAGTCCTATTTATAGACGTAGCATCAGAATATAATAAAAACAAAAAAAAGAAAGAATTAACTAGTACTAACATAAATAATATCTTAACTCTTATTAAAGAAAGAAAAACGAACAACGATAAGTCTTATCTAGCAGATCCTAATGAAATAATCAATAATTCATATAATCTAGCTGTAACATCATATGTCAAAACTAAATGGTTACCCCCATTAGAATATGAAGAAAACATTGAAGAGCCATTAGAGGATATAATAGCCCAAAAACAAAAAATCTTAAGTGAATTATTCACTCAAACTAAAGATATTGATTCATTCATCAATGATAACGCGAAGTATGTTAAAAGATTTATCACACTAAATGATATAGCTATTTCAATAAGAACAGGATTAAATCCACGTAATTACTTTACTCTGATAAATGAAGGCCCTCACTATCTTATAACATCAAAAGAATTGTCAGATCAATCAATTGTAATAACATCTCAAACAAAAAAGGTAGATGAAAAAGCAAAGAAACGTATTAATGGCTATTCTCATTTTGAGGTTGGAGACATACTATTCTCCTTATCAGAATCACAAGTTAAAACAGCATTCGTTGAAGAAAAACATAAAGACTATGACATAAATGAATCAATCTATATCATTAAACCCAACCTTGAGTTAATTAATCCAAAATATCTAATGTTCCTACTCGAATCTAACTACCTAAGTAATCAAATCAATAAAAACATATCCTATGGAAAAATAAAAAAGATAGGAATTAAAAAATTCAGATTATTACCTATTCCAGATTTTCCAATGGATATACAAAATCAAATTGGCGAGAAATTAAATAAGTTAAATTCAATTAAGACTAAGCTAGAAACATTACATACAAAAGAAGAACAACTAATAATAAAAAAGTATCAATATTATAAAAATAAACCATTTGAATTAAATTAAAAGCAGTAGAAGAGCATCTCAGTTCTCCTACTGCTTTTTACCTTCTTAATGTATCAAAGTATTCCACCTTCATGCTCAATCATAACAAGTTTACCCATAAGTAAACGTATTGTTCTAGCAACATCATTATAGTACGTAATAGAATCAGTTGTTTGCTTTAATAAACAATATAAATCACTAATTACAGATTCAAGATTTTGTTTGAAAATATCAGGAAACAACTTACCGTCAATAAAATCATCAGGATAATCTATTTCCCAACAATAATATCTTCCTAAATATTGAATAATATCGTACACTGCTTTATCTGACCTGTTATTTTTTATAGAATCAGTGACATATTCATTTTGCATCCCTACTTCTCCATCAGTAGGAACCACATTAGGCAAGTTACTATCTTCAATACATTTTCTTACAAATCTACTATATAATAAATAAGACTTGTATTTTGCGTTGAATTCAGTCCACATATGAAATCCATAAGCATCACTTCTATTAATCATATCATCGTAGTTTCCTTGAAAATATTCATTACAATAATTATAAAAATCAATTGCATGTGTTAATTCATGAAATAAAGTACACATAAATTGCCAATTATTAGTTCTATATTCTTCTATTAGTTTCTTTGAAATAAATATTTCAATCTCATCATCTATTGAATTAGGTATACATGTTGTTCCATTGTAATCAGTTTCATCTGCTATATATTTCCTATTGGTCTTCTTCATAAAAGCTTCGGTTGATTCTTTCATGTTATCAACTATTTGAATCTTGCACTTCAAACTTTCTGGTATTTTATACTCTTGGGAATACATAGATATAAATGAGTTAATAAATGTATCAATATTTTCCATGATATTTCGTTCTTCTGTCATAAAACCACCCATTAAATTATACAGAAATATGCCTATTTAAGCAATATATCAACCATAAAAGCTACTTCTTAAAATTAACATCATAAAAATAATAAACTTTCTTACATTTGTTACAGATAATACCTATAAAATCTAAACCTTTAATCTTAAAACCATCACCTTTTAATACAAGAATATTTTTGCTACTGCACTCTGGACAATAAACATGTTTACCCCAAGATACTTGTTGGCTAAACATCTTATTAGATATCTCATATCCATCTCTTGAATGTACATTAAGTTTTTTAAGATATTCATCAGATATTTCATCAAATGATATACATTTAACAGTATGCTTCATCATCTACTCCCTCCTTATTTTCACTATCAAATATCATAATAGGGTATTTGTTAGTGAAATCAAAAAAATAATCTATATAGGCGATATGAATTATAATCTATTTTCCCATATTTACAAGGGTTCTAATTTAACATATGCAAGAGTACCTCCGCACCTCCTGCATTTATGTGATTAGATATTACAATAACATCCGAATTATTTCCATAGGGCGCCAATATACGTTCAACCCTTTCTGTTGGAGTCAAAGTTTCATCTGTAGTACGTGTTATACTTACAGGTACCCCCAACTCATCAAATTTGTCATACATATATTTTGAAATATCCAAGGTTAAATTCTTTTCTACAATACCATTTCCACTTGCTCCACCATCAGTTCCACCATGGCTTGTATCGGTTTTCCCCAAAAACTATCATTTATATTAAATTTATTAGGTTATATTATAAATCAAGATTCCACTCTAATCTGATTTCTCGTGTATTTGTTTCCTTATTCAGCTTACCAATATATATTTTTTCAATAAATTCATCAACTATTATTTTATTTAGTTCTTTAATATTTTTATATTTCTTAAGTATGCTCTCAATATCTTTTGAATTTTGTTTTCTTGTTTCAGTTTCTCCTAGCTCGTTTTCTATCTCTTCAAGTCTAGCTTGATAACTTTCAACATCTTTTGTATATTCTTCCCTTAACATTTGAAAATCTTCTTCAGATATAACACCTTTCATCTTATCTTGATAAAGATTTTTAAAGTATAATTTGCTTTCATTAATCTTTTTCTCAAGATTTGCTTTTTCTTTATTAAGATTAGTTATAATTATATCTTGGTTGTTTTCTTTATTAAGTTCTTTTTCTAAATCACTTTTTAATAATGCTTCATTACATTTTTTTAATAGTTCATTGATTGCATTTAGTACATATTCTTCTAATAGATCTAGTCTTATAGAACGATAATTGTCGCAAGTATGATATTTTTTATTACCTTTGCATTGAAGATATGCTCTTTTTTCTACTTTTCCACCTGCACAAGTAATATTGCATTGATTTCTCATAAATATTCTTCCACATTCTTCACAATATACTTTTTGACTTAATATATGAATTTTACCATTAGACATAGGTTTCTCATGTTTACCTAATCTTTTTTGTACTAAATACCAAGTTTCTTTATCGATGATTGGCTCGTGTGCATTTTCAGTTCTGCACCATTCAGACTTAGGAACTTTTTTTGATTTATGATTTTTATAACTAATATTTGTTCTTTTCCCTTGTATTAAATTGCCAATATAAACTTCATTTTTAAGCATTTTAGCAATTGTATCAGAAGTCCACATACCTGTTGTTTTATAATTAAAGTTGCAACAAACAAAATTACTTCCAATAGATTTTTTATAAAGAGATGGGCATAATATATTTCTTTCATTTAGACTTGCACAAATCCTATGATAACCAATTCCTTCTTTATATTTTTCAAATATTTCCCTTACTACATAAGCAACATTTTCATCAATTATCAACTTGTGTTTATCGTTAGGATCTTTCAAATAACCATAGGGAGCAAAACTTCCCATATATAATCCATCTTCTCTTTTATTCTTTAAAGATTTTTTAACATTATTTGATAAATCCTCTAAATACCATTCATTAACAAGCCCATTAATTTGTCTTGATTTTTTGTTAGCTTCATTATCAGTATCTGCATTATCTACAATACTAACAAAACGAACTCCCCATTCAACAAACTTATTATGAAGATATTTTTCTATTACTTCCATATCTCTTGAAAATCTACTTTGTGTTTTACATAGAACAATATTAATTCTTCCTGATTCACAATCTTTAATCATTCTTTCAAAATCAGGTCTATAAGTTCCTGCTCCTGAATAGTCATCATCTGAATATATATCAACGATTTCCCATTCTTGCTCTAAAGCATATTTTAAAAGCATACTTTTTTGATTAGCAATTGACTCACTATCATCATTTTTGTTTTTCTTATATCTATCTTCATCAGATAGTCTACAATATACACCTACCTTTTCCATTTGCTATCACCTCAAACTTCCTTGAGGTAAAACAAACTTAAATCTATAAAGGTATTATACTTCATATTAATAATTATTTAAAGCTATGCTATTTGCATTTTCTAAGTTTAGAATAGCTCTCAACAATTTTTTTGTTAAAATATCTTCTATTTCTTTATCAGTTTTTTCTACATTATTTTTTACGCTAAATACTACATTATATACGACCTCCATTTTCTCATTCCCCCTTTTCATGTTATTTATAAATAGATTCCTCCAATCATAAACATCTCTCCTTTCTCTACATATAATCTTTCATCAATTCTTGCATTTCTTTTTCTTCTTCAGGTGAAAGTGGAATTGCTTCACATCTCACACCATCCCATAGCTCTACACCATCAGAATCTTTCGTCATAATTGGACCAATATTATTTCTATTATTTTTTCTATTATTAATTCTTCTATTATGGTAGTAATTTTCTTCTATAGGTTCTTGGAAATTTTTTTCTACCACATTAGAATTTGCTTTACTTACTATTTCAGGATTCAAATATATTCTTCTTTTACCATCAACATATTTGATGATAATGTATTTTTGTTTTTTAAGTCTTGATAAAGAATTTGAAATTGTTTTAGTACCTAAACTTAACTCCTTGGCAAAATAACTATTACTAGCATAGCAATATTCCTTATTGTATGATAGTGAATTAATTATTCCTAATATCAACTTATCTGTTGATGAACAATTGCTATCATTTAATATTATTCTTGGCGTTGCTGTATAAGACCTTATAAAAGGTATAATATTCCTCCTAGAATAAATGATAGTTTTGGAATTAACCATTTTGATTTGGTAAAAGTTTAAGGTACTAACATAAGTCTACCAAGCTTACTGTACCATTACTACTAGGTGTCCTTAGACTATCCTAGTATATTAATCGTGTACATTCCATTTGAGTATTCCTTAAATAGTAAATATTTGTAATCTTCTAATTTTCTTAAATTATTTTTTAATCCTTGATTACTAATCCTTACTACTTGTTGTAACTCTCCAATATTTAGATCTGTAATGATTCGATTTTGACCTTTAGAATAAATATACGAATATATTAATTTTCCCTCAGGTTTAATTCTCTTATCATTCCATAATCTCTTTGGAACTTCTAGTTGAGTATTAGTCATCCATTTCCTCCTTTCTTGTGTTGACTTTTACATCACTTACAAATCTAATATATCATTATATGATGTAATTGTCAACATAATAATTACAATTTTGTTGATTTTTACAACAATTCATGTTACAATACTTTTAGCAATTAAAAAGGAGTTTTTAAGTTATGAAAAAAAATACTACTGAACTTGGTAAATATATTTGTGAAGCAAGGACATCAAAAGGTATATCGCAAAGACAACTTGCTAAACTATCTAATATGGATTGTGCAGAGGTTTCGAGGATTGAAGCAGGAAAAAGGCAAAAACCAAATGTACTATTTTTAAAAGGTATAGCAGAAGCACTTAATTTAAGTTTAGTTAAATTAATGGAATTAGCTGGTTATAATGATATAGATATTAATTGGGGCATGGTTGCGACTGAAAGAAGATCATATAAAGACTATCAAGATGAATTAGATACTTATGTAAAATTCTATTATGATGTTCTTAATGACATTGAGGAAAGAAGAAAAAATGCTTTAGAATGCAAAAATATATGTACTGACTTAATTGATAGAATTGAAAATCCTGATATTTATAAAAAGGAAATTACAATGGATGAAGTAAAAGATGCACTAAAAGAAATGACTAGAATAATGCGACCAAATTTAGAAAAACTTGATAAATCTAAATATCCTAAAACTGATCCTGCATTACTTAGAAAGTCAGTTCTTATTGATATTGATGAATACAAACAAAAACATAATACTAATAAATAACCCATAGTATTATGTTTTTTATATTAAATAAAGCAACATTATTACTTACGATTAGTTTGGAATAAGTTGCTATGGCAGGGTTTCCAAAGGGACAAGTCCCTTGGCACACATCGTTATTGGTTATACCAATATCGTAGTGTGTTACTAACTTGTCTAAAAGTTAGTTAAAACCGAAATCCATTAGTTACGAAGTTTCTTTTGGATTTCGGCTTTCCATAGTATTAAATAAATTGTTTTATTTTTTCTAAATCATTTAATGATAACTCAATATCATTATTATTAAACATACTTTTAATAATAATCTTTCCTTTAGAT
>CATOJL010000002.1 GCA_951800155.1 uncultured Bacilli bacterium
CTCTGTTTCAAATTTAATTTCATCCATAAAACAGGCCAACCTCTTCAATAACTTTCATTCAATTTCGAATTTTTCAAAGTACATTTTACCAATTTATTTACATCAAGTCAAATCTTAAATTAAAAGATGATTAAAAAAGAAGTTATTGCTAACTTCTAATCAATTTTATTAATTTTAAATACTACTTGGTAATGATCATCAAAATCTAATTCATCGGTATCAATTGTATAGCCACTTTTCTCAATTTGTGCTGCACAATTACGGATTAGATTAATCACCTGTTTCATATCCATAGTAATAACAGGACCCTGTTCCTCCATAAGAGGTTGTAACATAGGTTCTTCCATTCGATTATTTCCCATAGTGCCTAACTCTACAACAGAAGAATTTGTAAATTCTTGGTTATCATTTAATTGAAATGGTTGCACTGTATTCATTAATTCAGGTTGCGTCTGTACTGGTTGACTCATATCTGGAGTCACTGGTACATTTGGCATTGGAATAGGTTCTGAATAGTTTGGATTCATTGGTTCCATCACTGGACTAGTTGGCACTGGATTTTGAGGTACAATTGTATCCATTCCAAAAGGATTAAAATTCATATTCTGTGGTTGTTCAGGCATAGCTTGATTTGAATTTTGTGGTTGATTTCCATTCATATTTCCGTTTGTATCTTCCCCAAACATATTGAAAAATCTTCCTCCAACAGGCATATCTCCATTAGAGGTATCATCCAAAGTGTCATGCATTGGTTGTGGAACATTGTTCATCACACCCATATTTTGTGGTTGTACTCCCATTTGAGAACCAGCTGATAGATTCATTCCAGAATCAACTGGATTTTGAGTAGGCATTTGAAATTCAGGTTGCATTGGATTAAATGCTTGAGGTTGCATCATATCTGCCGAAAATGGATTTCCAATTGAAGGTTGTCCTATTCCCCCATTTGCCCCAAACATTGGATTTGGTGCTGGAATTCCATCATTTGCATTCATAAAAGATGGAGCCTCCACAGGTTGCCCATAAGGTTGCATTCCCATTCCTTGATTCATATTTGTTGCCATATTTGGCTGTGCATTCATTGATCCATCTTGTTGGGTACTAGGTCCTACAATTGGAGCATTTGGTATATTAAATTGTTGCATATAATCATTATTATTCATAGTATTTTCCTCTTTTTCTTCCTTTATTTCTTCTTTTTCACTCTTTTTTTCTATTGGTTGTAGATTCTCCAATATTTCTGTTTTTTTCGCATCTCCGCTTTCACTTGCACTGTTTTCACTATTCTCTCCAAATAGAATCTTATTAATTTCTTCATCTGTCTTTCTAACAGTCATTCGATTTTTAATAATTTTCTCCAACATTTCATCTTGTTTATCTTGAGGAAGGCGTAGAATAGATCTCGCATGACGTTCAGAGATTCTCTCTTGTAACAAGGCTTCTTGCACAGTATCTGTTAAATTCAAAAGCCGCAACTTATTTGCAATCGTCGATTGCGTTTTTCCTAATTTCTCAGCTAATTCGCTTTGATTCATATATCCCATATCTAAAATTTTTCTATAAGATATAGCCTCTTCTATAGGGGTTAAGTTTTGTCTTTGCACATTTTCAATTAAAGCAATTTCAGCACTATCTTTATCATTTAAGTCAGTAACAATGGCCGGAATTGTATCTTTTCCAGCAAGTACACTCGCCTTATATCTTCTCTCTCCTGCAATAATTTCATACTTATCCGCTACTTTTCGTACAATAATTGGTTCAATAACCCCATACTGTTTAATCGATTCTGTCAATTCATTAATTGCGACCTCATCAAAAACAATTCTTGGTTGAAATCGATTTGGTAGTATATCATCTAATTTTAAAGTATGGACTTCTTTAGACATTTGCATAATAAAAAATCCCCTTCCATTCTTACTCTTTAACTATAATCTTACTATACTTTGGGAAATAATTCAATTCTTTTTTGTAATTTTTTCATTTTATTCACTCACAAAAAAAGAATTACCACTTGCAATTCTTAATTTCCTTATATTTTCTAGGATATTTTTTAGGGGTAACTTCTTTTTTGGTAAAAGATACTAAAGTTCTTTTGCTATTTTCTATTGGAAGAAGAAAGGTTTGTATTTTCATTTTTCCTAATTTAAGAATTGTTTCTACTTTTTCTATATTTTGTAGCTCTTCCTCTTGCAAATCACCTTTCATGAATACTAATTTTCCACCTGCTTTTAAAGAAGGAGAAGCATATTCTACTAATTCCTTTAATGGGGCAACGGCCCTCGCAGTAACTATATCAAACATTTCGCGGTTTATTTTAGCATAGTCCTCCATACGATCATGAATGGCACAAATACCTTTTAAATGCAACTCCTCGATTACTTTTCTTAAAAAAAGAACTCTTTTATTTAATGCATCTACCAAAGTAACTTGTAAATTTGGAAAGACAATTTTTAAAACTAAACCAGGAAATCCAGCACCTGTTCCAATATCACAAAGGCTACCTTCTTTTTTCAAATCAACTTCCTTTATTAAAGTTAAACTATCATAAAAATGCTTTAAATAAACTTGTTCTTTTTCCGTTATCGCTGTTAAATTCATTTTTTGATTTTCTTCAATCAGGAGTTGATAATATTGCTCTAACTGTTCGACCTGCCCTTTTTCTAAAACAATCCCTAATTTTTGTACTTCTTTTATAAATTCTTCTTTAGTCATTTGCATATTCCTTCTTTATATAAATAGACAATATAGAAATATCTGCGGGATTCACCCCACTAATTCGTAGAGCTTGTCCTATCGAGGTTGGACAAACTTCTTTTAATTTTTGCCTTGCTTCACTAGCAATATTTTTTATTTTATCATAATCAATATCCGCAGGAATTTTTTGATTCTCTAGTTTCAACATTTTAGAAGCTTCTCGATTCGCTTTTTCTATATATCCTTCATATTTTATCTGTATTTCCACTTGTTCCTTCACTGGATCCTCGTAAGAGATTTGGATAAAATGCTCTATATTTTCCATTTGAATTTCTGGCCTTTTTAACAATTGATAAAGAGAAATTCCATCCTGTAAAGTGGCGGAACTTACACTCTCTAAGTATTTATTTGTTTCTATAGTAGGAGTGATTTTATTTTGTTTTAAATATTCTTTTAATTTATCTATTTCTTTTTCTTTTTCACACAACTTTTGGTATTGTTCTTCATGAATTAGACCACATTCGTATCCATATCCTCGAAGCCTTAAATCAGCATTATCATGTCTTAAAAGAAGGCGATATTCTGCTCTTGAAGTAAGTAAACGGTATGGATCCCGGATCCCCTTCGTTACTAAATCATCAATTAGAACACCAATGTATGCTTCATTTCTTTTTAATATGAGTGGTTCTTTTCCTTCTAAATACAAAGAAGCATTGAGTCCTGCCATTAATCCTTGACAAGCTGCTTCCTCATATCCACTTGTTCCATTGATTTGGCCAGCTGTATATAAATTTCTAATTTTTTTCGTTTCTAAGCTTCTTTTTAACTGGGTTGGATAAATAGCATCATACTCAATTGCATAAGCATACTTTAAAATTTTAGCCTGTTCTAACCCTTCAATACTATGTACCATTTTCTCTTGTACATCGTGAGGCATCGATGTAGAAAACCCTTGCAAATAAATATCATCATAATATAAACTCTCTGGTTCTAAAAAAAGTTGATGTTTCTCTTTATCCGAAAAACGAACAATCTTATCTTCAATGGATGGACAATAGCGGGGTCCTATCCCTTTTATATCATCAAGTCCTCCATACATACTCGACTTTTCTAAATTATCTTTAATAATTTGATGTGTTTTTTCATTTGTATAGACAATGTGACAAGGAATTTGATCTTCTATCTTATAATTAGGTTCCCTATCAAAACTAAATGTATGATAAATAGAATCACCATATTCAACCTTTGTTTTTGAAAAATCAATCGTATTTTTATCCAATCTTTGAGGCGTACCTGTTTTAAGTCTTTTAATTTCAAAACCTAACTTCGCTAAATTATCACTGAGATGATTGGAAGGCTTCTCCCCATGTGGACCTTCTCTTCTTCGCGTAGAGCCAACTAAGATATCTGCTTTTAAGTAAGTTCCTGTAGTTAAAATCACACAAATAGACTCTATTTTTTCACCATTTTCTAAAATCACACCTTTTACTGTACTCTCTTCAACAATTAAATCCTCAACAATGGCTTCTTTGATTTCTAGTAAAGGTTCCTTTTCAAGTGTCTTAAGCATTTCTTTTGGATAAGTAATTTTATCACCTTGTGCACGCAAAGCCTGAACAGCAGGTCCTTTTTTATAATTTAACATTTTTATTTGTATCTGTGCCTTATCGGCATTTTTACCCATTTCGCCACCTAAAGCATCAATTTCTCTCACTACAATTCCTTTAGCGCTTCCCCCAATGGATGGATTACATGGCATATCTGCTATATTTTTAATATTTCCCGTAATCAGTAATGTTTTATGTCCTTTCCTAGCACAGGCTAAAGAGGCTTCACAGCCTGCATGTCCTCCACCGACAACAATAACTTCGTATTTCATAAAATCACTTCCTCTTGCCTTTCATCATTATACTATCAATTGTTTGATGAAACAAGTTATTTATAAAGACATTCGCTTTATTTTAGTCATGGATTTTTTCTATTTTATTATCCTCTTACAAGTACTTCTATTTGAATAGAAGAATGTAAAGAACTTATTTATTTTTCAGGCATAAAAAACTCCTGAAAAAAAGCATAATTATTATGCCATTTTCCCTATGATCTTAAAATTTCATAACTAGATTTCATTTTTAAACTTAAAATCTTTCTATTTAATTCCAAAAGAATATTACTTCTAGGATAGAAATAAGAAAAAAGAATTTATTCCTAAATACAACTATTTTCCTAAACAAAAACGACTAAATAGTTCATCTATTAATTCTTCCTCGTAAGTTTCTCCAATTATCTCTCCTAAATCATTCCAAATTTCTCTTATATCCATTGCCAACATATCAACAGGCAACTTTCCATCAATTTGTTTTTCTACATCCTGCACTTTTTCATAAGCTCTTTTTAAAAGCGCTATACTTCTAGCATTTGTTAAATAAGTTAAGTCTTTTCCTATTCCTGTTTCTAAAAAAAGATCGACCATTTTCTTTTTTAGCTCTTCTATTCCCTGCTGTTCTTTAACACTTACTCGAACAATATGATTCTCATCTATTTCTTGTAAAGAAAGTACAGGTTCTAAATCCATTTTATTCACAATTACTAAGTATTTCTTCTGTTTTATTTTCTCTAACAGTTCTATTTCTTCTTGCGTCAAGCACTTATTATTATTTACTAAAAATAAAATAAAATCTGCCGTGTCTATGAATTGTTTACTTTTTTCAACACCTAAACTTTCTACAAGATCATTGGTTTGCCGAATACCTGCTGTATCAATCATATCAAACTGTAAACTATTTATTAAAATGGAACCTTCTACCGTATCCCTCGTCGTTCCTTCTATATCCGTTACGATTGCTTTTTCCTCATTTAATAATATATTAAGAAGACTACTTTTACCGACATTTGGTAGTCCTAAAATTGCTGTCTTTATACCTGTTTTCAACACTTTTCCATCTTCACTTTTACTTAATAAATCATACATTTTTTTCTTCAAAGATATAATTTTCATTCGTAACATTTGATGTGTCATTTCTACGTTTTCTTCATACTCTGGATAATCAATATTGACTTCTATTTGTGTTAATATTGCTATTGTATCTTCCCTTAATTCCCTTATTTTCTTAGAAACATCACCACACACTTGATTCATGGCAAGTCCCCTTGCATTTTCAGTATTTGCGTGAATTAAATCCATCACTCCTTCTGCCTGTTGCAAATCAATTCTTCCATTTAAAAAAGCTCTTTTTGTAAATTCGCCAGGTTCAGCTAAACGTGCTCCATGCACGAGAACTAATTCCAATATCTTTTTTGTAGTTGCTACTCCTCCATGGCAATTGATTTCCACAATATCCTCAGTTGTAAATGTTTTTGGAGAACGCATAATAGACACCAATACTTCATCTATCTTTTGACCATCTTCAAGAATAAAACCATAATGAATCGTGTGTGAAGGTGCATCGAGAAATGCATCATTCGAAAAAATTTTCTGCACAGTCGTTATCGCATCTGGACCACTAACACGAATAATTGATATTGCCCCTACCCCTTGCGCGGTTGAAATAGCTGCAATTGTATCATTCATGATTTACCACCTCTAATCCCAAATAACTTTAAAAAAAATGTTGGATGCAAGAATACTTCTAACGAAACCCATTTATCTACAAGAGTAATTAACCAAGCTTCTCTATATTTAGGAGGAACCTTATTTAAAGGGAACATATGTCTTTCAATAATATTTTTTATCTTTTCATTCATATATTCAGGAAAATAAAATTCAGCATTTATTAAAGCTTGATGAGCATGGACAAAGCCATGCTTTTTAAAAAAAGGACTTTTCTCTTTTTTATCTTGCCATGGTTTATCATAAAAATCATGGAGTAACCCTCCTACTGCTATACTCCTTGCATCCATACTTTTCAATTTTTTAGCAATTTTATAAGCAACTTGGGATACTTTTAGTGAATGATCATACACTGTAATATTTCCATGATGCTTATAGTTCTTTCTCTTTTGAAATTCTTCACTCTCTAAAATTTCCTTTATTATATCATAGTATTCTTTCTCCATACTTTCCCTTTCCATGAAAAAACACATATTCTGTGTTTTATTTTTCTACATATCGAATGACAATATGTCTTTCTTTTCCCTCACCAATACTTTCTGTCTTTAAATGGTCTATCGTACTAATTATCGTGTGCACCTTTCTTCTCTCATAAGAATTCATAGGATCTAGGGACACATCTATCTTTGAAGACAATACTTCTTTCGCAATTTCTTCTATTTGCCTTTCAATATTTCTTACCTTTTGCTCTTTATAACCAGCAATATCAACATGGATGGGAATCATTTGTCCTACATTTTTTAAAAGAGCCTGTCTTAATAAAACTTGAAAATACGCAAGAGTCTTTCCTTCCCTTCCTATTAATATAGGATTATTATCACTATCAAGTACTAATTTAAAGAAATCCTCTTCTTCTGTTAATTTGTAATCCATTTTAATATTTGCTAAATGAGAAAATTCCTTCACATATTCTTCTATAAAAGTACGAACATCTAGTTTTGTAACTACTGTTAATTTATAACGCTGCCCTTTAAAAAGACCTGCTTGTGTAGTTTCTTCTTGTATATATAATTCATCGACAGGAAATTGCAACTCTTCCTTTATTTTCACCAAAAGATCCTCTCTATCTTTTCCTTCATATTCTCTTTTATTTATCATGCTTCTTTTCCCTTCTCATCACTAAATTTTGAACAATCGTAAATACATTCGATGTTACCCAATAAATAGCTATACCACTTGAAATAGAGAAAGAAGCAATCGTCATAAATACAACCATAAATAAATTCATCATTTTCATCTGATGGGCTTGTTCATCAGACATAACGGTTGCTTTTGCATTAAGTTTAAAGGAATAATAAGTTGCTCCAGCAATTAAGAAAATAAAAATTAAATATTGATAATGTCCAGCAAATACAGCAGTAAGTGGACTTGTTCCTAATTGAAAACCTAAAAACGTTTCTTCAAATATAACAGGAATACGACTAATTGCTTCATAAAATGCAAAGAATAAAGGAATTTGTAAGAAGGCAAATAAACATCCAGACATCGGATTAATATTATATTTTTTATAAATCAACAACATTTCCTGACTCTTCTGCATCATGGCTTCCTGATCCGTTTTATTTTTATATTTCTTTTCTAATTTTTCAAGTTCTGGCTTTGCTTTCTGCATACTTAAAGATTGTTTCTGTGCTTTTCCAGAAAGAGGCCAGACAAGTGCACGAATGGCTATCGTAATCAAAATTAAGGCAAGACCATAGCTTTTTATAAAATGACCAAATTGAATAATTACAATAGCTAAAGGTTTAACAAAAATGCTTGTCCATATCCCCTCATATTTTCCTGTTAAATTTAAATTCTCACAAGCAGGAAGTTCTTCTAAATTTACCCTTTTATCTGCATCTACCTTTGCATCATATTCTTTATATAAATTTACTATCTCCTCTTCCTGTGGCCTACATAGGATATTTTTAGTAAGTGTCTGCCCTGTTTTTTCATATTTGACAGCTTGTTTTCCATCTTTTAAATAAGTCGTACATCCACTAAGTAAAAAAATACATAAGAATATAGCAATCAATTTCTTTTTCTTCATTCACTTATCTCCTTTTCTATTTTCAATCTATGAATTTGTTCAAACAAACTTTCCATCATCTGTTCAAAATCTAATTCCAACAAACTCTTTCTTACTATTATAATACAATTGAATCCTTTTTTATAGTCTTTTTTGTCAAGGATACTTTTTATTTGCCTTTTTATGCGATTTCTAACAACTGCATTTCCTATTTTTTTGCTAACCGAAATACCAAAATGGTACATATCCTCCCCTGTTCTATCTAAATATAGAATGTAATGCTTACTTTTATAAGGTTTTCTTTCTTTAATAATTTTAGTAAAATCTCGACTATTTTTTAAGATATTTATCTTTTTCATGAATCTCCTCCGTTTTAAAAAATCCACTGCGTTACAGTGGAAATTTTAATGTGATAAAACTTTGCGTCCTTTTTTGCGACGTCGATTGATGATTTTCGTTTCCATACGAGCAAAAAATCCTTGCTTCTTACTTCTTCTTCGATTATTTGGTTGATAAGTTCTTTTCATTTTCACACCTCCTGCGTCTTTTCATAAATACTTTTTCCATTATATAGATAAAAGGGGGCTTTGTCAATTTTTTAGAGTAATATTAGAGAAAAAAGAGAGAAGGGGATTCGTTTCTATACAGGAAATGTAGAAAAGTGGAGAGGATGTTTAAAATTTTTTTGTCTTTTCGACAATTTTCATCTTTTTGACAACTTTTTCGACATGACTCGACATTTATTTTTCAAACCTTTTACAAGTTTTAAACATTTTTGTTCAAAACTCTATAAACATGTTTACACATAGAGCATAACTTTTTGTACATTTTTGTTCAAAATTGTCGTAATACTTATAAATATACTGTTTTTTATGTTCAAAAGTTGGTTTAAACCCTTAAAAATCCTTTTTTCTCTTTTTTTTTGTAGAAAAATAGGGTAAAATGGTATGCAGGGAGGATGTTTTTTATGGATACGAATAAGTTATGGACATCATTTCTTGATAGTATCAAAAATGAATTATCTCCGATTGCCTTTGATACATGGTTTTCTGAAAGTAAATTAGTAGAATTAGATGGGGACACAGCAAAAGTGGTCGTTCCTATGCATATACATAAAAAAAACCTGAAAGAAAATTACAATAGTTTTATTGAAGAAAAATTTACTGATATTTCTGGATCAAACTTTAAATTTGAATATTTTACAGAAGAGGAAATTGAAAAAAATATAGAAATTGAAACAGATGAATTAGGAGTTCCAGCAATTGTTTCTTTTGAAAACAATTTAATTTCTAAATATAATTTCGATACATTTATAGTAGGGGATTCGAATAAATTTGCGCATGCAACCGCCTTGGCTGTAGCAGAAAATCCGGGCACAATGTATAATCCACTATTTATTTATAGTAACAGTGGACTTGGAAAAACACATCTAATGCATTCCATTGGGAATTACATTGTCAAAAATAGTAAAAAGAAAGTTCTTTATGTTACTTGTGACGATTTCATTGATGATTTTACGCATACTTCCCGGTATAATAAAAAAGGGGGGAAGGGGAATAATTTCGATAACGTAGACAATTTCAAAGAAAAATACAGAAGTGTCGATGTCCTTATTATTGATGATATTCAATATTTAAGTAATGCAATTCAAACACAACAAGAATTTTTTAATACCTTTAATGATTTATACCAAAATAACAAACAAATTATTATTTCATCCGATCGTTCTCCTGATGACCTAAAATTATTGGAAGATCGTTTGAAAACAAGATTTAATTGGGGATTGACTACTAGTATGTCCCCACCAGATTATAACTTACGAATGGAAATTATCAATAACAAAATTATAGGGCATAATCTAGCGAATGATTTCCCAAGTGATGTAAAAGAATATATTGCAAACAATTGCACAACAGATATTCGAAAATTAGAAGGTTCTATTACACGAGTCATTGCATTTGCTGCGATGATGAATGGAGGGACCATCACTCTTGAACTGGCAATTGAAGCTTTAAAAGGATCGTTTAAAGTACAAATTAGTTCTAAAAATAAGATTGATCAAATCATTAATGTCGTATCAACACACTATAACATTCCAGTTGCAGATATAAAAAGTCAAAAAAGACAAGCCAATATTGCTATCCCAAGACAAGTAGCTATGTATATATGTCGTGTCCACTTTGATGAACCATTATCTAAAATTGGAATGGAGTTTGGGGGAAAAAGACATACAACTGTCATGCATTCTGTAGATAAAATAACAAAAGAAATAAAAAAAGATGCAGAACTTGACAAAGCCATTCATAAAATTGTAAAGGAAATTAACACATGATGTGTAAAACAGAAAGAATTCTACAAGATTTGCACATCAAAAAACAGTTGTAAATCAAGAGTAAAGTGAGTTTTGAACATATTCGACATTAATAATATAAATACTATTAAATAATAAAATATAAAACAATAGGAGGTTTTTATGAAATTAGAGATTAAACAAAATATTTTGATGGAACATTTAAATTATGTGATAAAAGGGATATCAAGTAAAAATATTATACCTGTATTAAATTGTATTAAGTTTGAATTGACCAGTGAAGGGTTATACTTAATGAGTACGGATAATGATATAGCCATTAAAACATTTATTACGAAAGAGAAAATTGAAAAAATTGAAATGTTAGGAACTATTTTAGTATCTGGACGATATATTTATGAAATTATTCGAAAATTACCAGGAGAAATCGTTAAAATAGAAGAAGTGTTAGATAATAAAATTGATATTAAAACAGCCAATTCTAACTTTAACTTAAATTGTAATGATGCATCAGAATTTCCAATTTTAGATTTACAAGATAGTGAAAATCCTATCGTAATGAATCAATCTGTTTTCAAAACGATTATTAGACAAACTGCTTTTGCTTCTTCTATGCAAGAATCAAGACCAGCCTTAACAGGAATTAATTTTACAATTAATGATCTTATTTTAGAAGCGAGCGCTACAGATTCTTACAGAGTTTCTAAAAAGAAGGTTGAACTCAAAGAGGCTAGTAAAATTCCTATTAATATTATTATTCCAACAAGAAACTTAAATGAACTAATTAAATTATTAGAAGAAGATGAGGAAGAAATAGAATTACATATTTTTTCAAATAAAATTATCTTTAAATTTAATTCCATTGTTATGATGTCAAGACTGATTAATGGTGATTTTCCTGATTTATCAAAATTGATACCTGATACATATTATTTAGAAGTAACAGTAAACTTAAATGGTTTTTATAAAGCACTTGATCGAGCCAGTTTACTAACAAACGAATCGGATAAAAATATTGTAACTTTTAGAACAGAGGATGATATCATTCAAATTTCTTCAAATATTCCAGAGATAGGGCATGTAGAAGAAACTATTGCTATGCAAAAAAATAATGAGAATGAGATAGAAATTAGTTTTTCCTCTAAATATATGATGGATGCTGTTCGAACTCTTGAGTGTGAAAATATAAAACTCATGTTTAATGGAGAATTAAAGCCAATTATTATCAAAAATGCAGAAGATGATAATTTAATTGAATTAATTGTTCCAATTCGAACATACTAATAAAAATAGAGCTATTCTATTTTTTTCTTTTATACATACAATTGTCAATAAGTGTCAAGCATATAGAATAAATGATACATTTTGTTGCATTTTTTGTAGAAAAATTATATAATTCTTTTAAGGATAAGGTGATCTTATGAAGAGGAAAGGTTTTACATTAATTGAGCTTTTAGCAGTTATCATTATTATTGCCATTGTAGCACTAATCACAATTCCTGTTGTTTCTCATTTAATTGATGACTCTAAGAAAAATACATTTTCAAATAGTGTAACAGGGATGATTAAATCAATTGAGATGTATTCTACGAAAATTGCTGGAACGAATGTTGTTTTAGATTTAAGTCCTACGGGTGGAGATATTGGAAAGATTGATTTTAATGGACAGGATCCCGAATTAGGAACTGCGTATATTAATGAAGATGGTAAAATTTCCATTTTTATGTGCAATGATGAATTTTGTGGATATAAAAGAATTACAGAGAAAAAAGTTATTATAGAAGATAGAGATAGTGTGGCAAGTAATGACTTTCTATCTTTAGATGTGCAAGAGAAAATAAATTGGTTAAATCAATAGAGAAAATAGAAAATATTTTCTTTTTTTTATGCAAGATATACAAAAATTCTTTCTTTTTTGCTAAAAATTTTTACTTTTGACAAATTTAAACAAAAATAGACTTCCTCATCAGCTTTAATAGAAGCTACTTTCAAAAGGAGGGGGTGAAAGGTATGTTAGATGGTTATGAGATTAATAATGCAACAATGGCCATTATTTCTTTAAAGAAAGGACACTCTAGAATTATTGAGGAGCAGGATGAATTTGTGGTGATGAAAGATTCTACGGAGATTATTAATGATAGTTGTAAATACTTTGGTAGTTCCTATTCTGGTCGATTTGAGGGAACAAAAAATTTGATAGGAATTCATTATAAGGCACCGATTATTATTGAAGAATCTAGGGAAATCATTTTCTTTCCAACAAGTTCACCACGATTTCAAAATTGCAATTGGATCTGTCTAAAAAAGATCAATACGATTGAAAAGGATAATAAGAAAACAGTTCTTAAATTTAAAAATGGAAGTTGTCTAATCCTTGATGTTTCCTATCATTCTATTGAAAATCAGATTTTAAGATCCACTTTATTGGAATCAAAGATGCGAAATAGAAAAAAGGAGGCATTTCGATAAGCATTTTATTAAAAAATGCTTATTTTTTATAGGAATTTATGGTATAATTAGATGTGTGTATGGGAGTATGCAAAAGTAAAAAAATGGTTAAGAGCATTTTTAAAATGAAAATAGAGGTGTTTTATGTATATTCAATCGATCAAAATACAAAATTTTCGTAATTATGAAACACTTTCTTTAGATTTTAATAAAGGAATTAATATTATTTATGGAAAAAATGCTCAAGGAAAAACCAATTTATTGGAAAGTATTTATGTTTTAGGAATTACCAAGTCCCATCGTTTAACGATTGATAATCATTTAATACGTGATAAGCAGAAATTTTTGAGTATTAGGGGAGTTATTAAGAAGAATCGATTTCCAATGGAAATGGAATTGAGTTTATCAACAAATAAAGAATTAAAAATTGATAAGCAAAGGGTACATAAAGTATCAGATTATATTTCTAAGATGAATTTAATCATCTTTTATCCTGAAGATTTAGAATTAATAAAAGGATCCCCTAGTATTAGAAGAAGATTTCTTAATTTAGAACTGAGTCAATTATATAGTGGATATTATACTTTACTAAATGACTACAATAAATTGCTTAAAATGAGAAATGATTATCTAAAGAAGATAAAAGAAGGAGAGAAAATAGATGAGTCTTATTTAGCAATTTTGAATGACTACTTTATAGAGAAGGGAAGTTATCTTTGTAAATTGCGCAAAAAATTTATTTGTCTTTTAAATGAAAAGTGTACGCAAATTTATCAAAAAATTACAGGTTTAACTGGATTTCATTTGGTTTATGAATCCAATGTAGATACGAGTTCTCTAGAAAGAGAGGAAATCAAAAAAAGTTTTAAACAAAAAATGGAGAAAATGTATAGGAGGGAACTAAGCTTCAAAGCAAGTCTAGTAGGACCTCATCGTGATGATTTTGTTTTTTACTTAAACGATAAAAATCTAAAATTATATGGCTCACAAGGGCAGCAAAGAATCGCTGTACTTGCTATCAAATTAGCGGAAATTGAAATTTTTAAAGCATATACAAATACGACGCCTATTCTCCTTCTAGATGATATTTTTAGTGAATTGGATAACCGAAAAAAGAACAATTTACTTAAATTTATTAAGAATAATATACAAACAATTATTACGACAACTGAACTTTCTACGATTAGTAAAAGGATAATTGATAAAGCAAAATTGATTGAAATTGAAGAGGGAAAGGTAAAAAAAATCAAAGAGGTGAATGAAAATGCAAAATAAAGAAGAACATTATGATGCTTCGGATATTCAAGTTTTAGAAGGGTTAGAAGCAGTAAGAAAAAGGCCAGGTATGTATATAGGTACAACCGATGTGAAGGGGTTACATCATTTAGTATGGGAAATCGTAGATAATGCGATTGATGAAGCACTTGCTGGGTATTGTAATCATATTGAGATGATTATTAATAAGGATAATTCTATAACAGTAAAAGATAATGGACGTGGTATTCCTGTTGGAATTCATGCGAAAACGGGTATTTCTACTGTAGAAACTGTCTATACAGTATTACACGCTGGTGGTAAATTTGGCGGTGGCGGTTATAAAGTAGCTGGTGGACTCCATGGTGTGGGTGCTAGTGTAGTGAATGCTCTAAGTAAATGGGTAATAGTTCGTGTTTATAAAGAGGGCAAGATTTATGAAGTAAAGTTTGAAAATGGAGGGAAAATTGCCCAACCTTTAACCGTGATTGGTACCTGTGAAATGGATAGAACAGGAACAACTGTTACATTTAAACCAGATGGAGAAATATTTGATACCGATATTTATGATTATGAAACATTGAAAGTTAGAACGCGTGAATTAGCCTTTTTAAATAAAGGATTATCTTTAACTTTAAGGGATGATCGGGATGAGGAAGATACGACAGGAGAACATTTCTTATATGAGGGTGGTATTTCAGAATATGTTTGCTTTATTAATGCAAATAAGACACCTGTCCATGAAAATATTATTCATTTAGAGGGTGAAGATTCTGGTGTATTTTTTGAAGTAGCCATGCAGTACAATACAAGTTATAACGACAATATCTATTCTTTTGTCAATAATATTAATACCCATGATGGAGGAACGCATGAAGAAGGTGTGAGAAGAGCATTAACAAGGGTAATTAATAGTTATGCTAGAAAGACAGGATTATTAAAAGAGAAGGATGAATCTTTAACAGGAGATGATGTGAAAGAGGGACTTACGATGATTGTATCTTGTAAGCATCCAAATCCACAATTTGAAGGACAGACAAAAGGTAGACTTGGAAATGGGGAAGTTCGAAAACTAGCTGATAATGTTTTTTCACAAGGATTTGAAAGATTTTTGATGGAAAATCCAGATGAAGCTAAAAATATTGTGAATAAGGCACTTCTTGCTTGTCGTGCGCGAAATGCAGCTAAAAAAGCACGTGAAATTACAAGAAAGAGTGAATTGGGACCTGTATCTTTTATGGGAAAATTAGCAGATTGCAAAAGTAAAGATCCAAAAGTGGCTGAAATATTTATTGTCGAGGGAGATAGTGCAGGTGGTTCAGCGAAAGAGGGAAGAGATTCCATGACACAGGCCATTCTTCCTCTTCGTGGAAAAATATTAAATGTGGAGAAAGCGCGTTTGGATAGAGCTCTTTCCAATGAGGAAATTCGAACGATTATTACTGCTTTTGGTACGGGAATTGGTGAGGAATTTGATTTATCAAAATTGAGATATGATAAAATTGTTATCATGACCGATGCCGATGTGGATGGTTCTCATATTCGTGTATTATTGCTAACGCTGTTTTATCGCTTTTTTAGACCTATTGTCGAGGCAGGGCATGTCTATGCCGCCCAGCCCCCTTTATTTCGAATAAGACATGGAAAAATTAGAAAATATGTTCTGAATGAGGAAGAAAAGGAGAAATATTTAGCAACATTACCTGAAAATGTTCGTTCTAGAGTAGAAATTACGCGAATGAAAGGACTTGGTGAAATGGATGCAGATGAACTCAATGAAACGACTATGGATATTAATCGACGTATACTTAGAAAAATAACGGTTGATGATTGTATGAAAGCGGATGAGATGTTTAATACACTCATGGGAGAAGAAGTGGAACCAAGAAGAAAATTTATTGAAGAAAATGCAATATATGTAAAGAATTTAGATGTTTAGAGGAGGTGTAGGTTATGGATAAAGAGAAAGAGGAAATAGAAAAAACAAGAAACTTAGAAGAAGAGATAGAAGAGGGTAGTGAAGGAACAACTGCTTTTGGGGGAGAATTCCACGAAAAGGACTCACATGCAATCAATGATATTGTGTCTGAGATAAGTGATTCTTTCCTTGATTATTCGATGAGTGTTATTACATCACGGGCTATACCTGATCTTAGAGATGGATTAAAACCAGTTCATCGTCGTATTTTATGGTCTATGTATGAGGAAGGAAACACACCTGATAAGCCACATAAAAAATCTGCTACAACGGTTGGGTATGTTATGGGACATTATCATCCTCATGGAGATTCTTCCATTTATGATGCGATGGTAAGGATGGCACAAAGCTTTAATCAAAGATATATTATGGTCGATGGCCATGGAAATTTTGGGAATATTGAAGGGGATGGAGCAGCGGCTTATCGTTATACAGAAGCAAGACTTTCTAAAATTTCTCTAGAAATGTTACGAGATATTCGAAAAGACACGGTTGATATGGATCTAAATTATACAGAAACAGATCCAGAACCAACAGTTTTGCCTTCTCGTTTTCCAAATATTTTAGTTAATGGAACTATGGGAATTGCAGTTGGTATGGCGACTAATATTCCTCCCCATAATTTAGGAGAAGTAATTGATGGCTGTATTGCTTATATTGATAATCCTACCATTGATACGATGGGATTAATGGAATATATAAAAGGTCCTGATTTTCCAACAGGTGGTATTATTCTAGGAAATAGTGGAATACGTAAAGCTTATGAAACGGGTAGAGGAACAATTACAATTCGAAGTCGAGCTGAAATTGTAGAGTCTGGAAATCATAATAGTATTGTAATTACCGAAGTCCCTTATGGTGTAAATACATCAGAATTGAAAAATAAAGTGGCTGAATTAGTTCGCGATAAAGTTATCGAAGGTATTTCTGATTATCATACTGATTTAAAAAAGGGAATTAGGATTACTATTACGTTAAAGAAGGATGCGAATCCACAAATTGTTTTAAACAATCTTTATAAGCATACAAATTTCCAAATCAATTATGGTATCATACTTTTGATGCTTGATGATAAGACACCAAAAACATTAGGTTTAAAGGATATCATTTCTAAATATGTTGACTATCAAAAGGAAATTATCATTCGTAGGACAAGATTTGATTTAAAGAAGGCACAAGATAGAGTTCATATCCTAGAAGGTTATAAAATCGCACTTGATCATATCGATGATGTCATAAAAATTATTAAAGAGGCAGAAACAGATATAGAAGCGAAGGAACAATTGATTGCAAAGTATGCTTTTTCAGAAATACAAGCAGAAGCTATTTTGGAATTAAAACTTCGTCGTTTGACAGGATTAGAGCGAGATAAGATAGAAGAAGAATTGAAAGATTTATTAGAGAAGATTAAAGAGTTAACTTCTATTTTAGCAAGCGAAGAAAAAGTTTTAATGATTATAAAAGAAGAATTGTTAGAAATAAAAAATAGATACAATGATGAAAGAAGAACACACATTGATATGACAGCAATTGACTATATTGAAGATGAATCTCTCATTCCAGTAGAGGACATTATTGTTACATTGACTAATAAAGGTTATATAAAACGAGTTACGACAGATACATATAAAACACAAAATCGCGGGGGAGTCGGAATCAAAGGGATGGCTACGAATGAAGAAGATTTTGCGGAACATTTATTAACACTAACCACCCATGACTATTTAATGTTCTTTACAAATAAGGGAAAAGCCTATCGTATGAAAGGATATGAGATTCCAGAATTTAGTCGCCAATCAAAAGGATTACCGATTGTGAACTTATTGCCATTAGAAAAAGAAGAAAAAGTGACTGTCATGTTGAAAGTCTGTCCTTCTGATAAAGATAGTTATATTGTATTTTGTACGCAAAAAGGTATAGTAAAGAGAACAAGTATAAAAGAGTTTGAAAACATTCGGACAAATGGAAAGATGGCCATTACTTTACGAGAAGATGATGAGTTAATTTCTGTTAAGAAAACAAGTGGAAATAATGAAATATTGATTGCTTCCTCAAATGGACGAATGATTCGATTTGGTGAAGATGAAATTCGTATTATGGGACGGACAGCCTCAGGTGTTAAAGGTATTGAATTAGATGATGGAATTTGTGTAGGTTGTGAGATAGCGGAAGAAAATCAAAAAATATTAGTTGTTACAGAAAAAGGATATGGAAAGCAGACCAATCTAGAAGAATATAGAATGACACATCGTGGTAGTAAAGGAGTAAAGGCGTTAAATATTACAGAGAGAAATGGAAATATTGTTTCTTTTAAAACTACATTTGGGAATGATGACTTAATGATTATAACCAATAGCGGAATTATTATTCGGTTACCAATGGAACAGATATCTACAACAGGAAGAGTAGCGCAAGGTGTTCGCTTAATTAATCTAAAAGATGAACAGTTTGTTAGTACAGTTGCATTGATAGCTAAGGAAGAAGAAACAGAACAAGTTAGTGATGAGGAAAAAGGAAACGAATAGTTTTCTTTTTCTATGTTTCACGTGAAACATAGAAAAAGTGACAATAAGGAATAGATATAGTAAATTCAAATATGTGAAGAATACTTGTAAATCATGTTGGAATAAACAGTGGAAATTGCTACAATCTATCTATCAATATCTAATTGATAATTATAATAGAATAGAAATTCAATTAAAATGCAGTTTCATATATGCATATTGAGGAAAATGAAAATCAAACATTTTGTTTTATTCATAGAAATCAAAAGAACAATAACTATTTTCAATAAAATGGATGAGTCTATATTGCTCTTTTCTTAAATTTGTAGTATAGTAATATTGCACAACACTTATATCTGAACCAGGTCAGAATCGGAAGATAGCAGCCTTAAGGATCTCTAAGTGTGTGTGCTTTTTTATTAGATTTATATTAAGGTGAAATATATTGGTGATTAATTATGAATATAGATAAGAAATATATAAATATAGCTGTAGAACTCGCAAAGAAAGCCGCTAAAAAGGGTGATTTTCCAGTAGGAGCAGTAATTGTCAAAAATGATAAGATTATTTCGAAAGCATACAATACAAAGGAGAGGAAAAAGAATGCCATACAACATGCTGAAATATTAGCTATAGAGAAAGCTTGCAAGAAACTTAAAACTTGGCATTTGGAACAATGCACTTTATACTCTAGCCTGGAACCATGCATGATGTGCACAGGTGCTATTATGCAGGCTAGAATAAAAAAAGTGGTATATTCCCATACGAATCAAAACTTTGGTGCTATAGAAAGTAGTAATAATCACATTACAAATAGTATCCAAATCATCAAACTAGAAAACAATGATAATTTAGACTTAATTAAGAACTTCTTTAAGAACAAACGTAAAGGCACCAACGTGAATAGTATAGATGTTTCACGTGAAACATTGAAATGACTGTAGTTGGAACTTTTCAATAAAAAGGAAAAATGGTATAATGAATATAAGGAGGGGATAGGGTGTATCAAACTTTATATAGAAAATATAGACCTAGTAATTTTGATGAAGTTATAGGACAACAAGTTGTCGTAAAAACTTTGAAAAATGCTATTTTAAATAAAAAATTAACTCATGCATATTTATTTACAGGACCTAGGGGTACTGGAAAAACAAGTATTGCTAAAATATTTGCTAAAACGATCAATTGCTCCAATTTGAATGAAACAAATCCATGCAACGCTTGTGAAAGTTGTTTGCAAATTTTAAGTAAAAAATCAATTGATATAATTGAAATTGATGCAGCCTCTAACAATGGTGTCGATGAGATTAGAGAATTGAGAAGTAAGGCAAGCCTGGTTCCGACTGTTGGAAAATATAAGGTGTATATTATTGATGAAGTACATATGTTGACACAAGGAGCTTTTAACGCACTATTAAAAACATTGGAAGAACCACCATCCCATATTGTCTTCATTCTAGCAACGACTGAACCACATAAAATTCCAACCACTATCATTTCTAGGTGTCAAAAGTTTGATTTTAAAAAAATTGTAAAAGAAGACATTATTACAAAATTAAAATATATCATAGAGAAAGAAAATGTAATTGTGGATGAAAATGCTTATGATGAAATTGCAATACAATCTGATGGATGTATGCGTGATGCACTTAGTATTTTAGATCAAGTAATTGCTTTTTCAAATAATCATGTTACATTAGAAGATGTTCACGAAATCAATGGAACATTACCAGAACTTGAATTGATAGAGTTTATTAAGAATATGAAGGAGCAAAAATACGAACAAATATTCTACAAAATAGAACAATATGAGAATATTGGAAAAAACTATATAAAATTAACTGAGGAATTTATGTCTGTTCTTCGAAATATTTTACTCTTTATAAATATACCTAATTGTGCATTTGATAGAGAAAGAAAAAAAACATATACAGAAATTGTATCTATATTTACGATGGAAGAAATTATGGAGTATATAAAAAAAATGAATGAGTACCTATTTGAAATGAAAAAAACAAATAATGTACGAATTTTGTTTGAAATGATGATTGTATCGCTTATGCAAAAAAGAGAAAATGTGGATTCTTTAAAAAAAGAGATTATAGAAAAAGAAAAAAAGGAGATATCTCTTTCAAACCTAAATGAACCACAAAAAGTAGAAATAGAATCTTCTATTTCGGAAGAAAAAGAGAATATAGTAGAAACATTCAGTTCTTTAGAAGAAAGAAATGTATCTCAATCAGAAATACAAAATAATGTAGAGGTAACAGAAAAGATTCGAGAACTACAGCAAGTGCGTATTAATAACACTTTATATGGCTTTAATAAACAGAAAATGATTGAAATTAAAAATAAGATAGAGGATGTTAAAAAGCTACTACTAGATGCTGAATACAGTAATTATGCATCCATGATCTTAGATGCAGAAATAAAAGTGGCAAGTGAAGATCATATCATATTCTTATGTAAAAATGAAAGAATGGAAATGGAATTTTTACAAAATTTACCTTATATAGATATAACACTTGAAAAGGTGTTTGGTAAAAAAATGATTGCAAGTGCTACCAATTCAGCAAATTGGGCTATCATTAAAAATGAATTTAATAATAAGCTCAAGAAGTATGAATGGATGGAAGAGGCAGATGATATAAAAAAATATTATGAAAATCAAGAAATTGCATTGTCAATGATTGATAATATTTTCAAAGATATAGTAGAATATAGTTAGAAAGAAGGATAATGAATGAATATACAAGCAATGATGAAACAAGCACAGAAGTTACAAAAGGAAATGATGGAAGAAAAAGGAAAAATTGATGCAATGCAATTTGAAGCAACCTCTTCTTTTGTCACAGTGACGATGACAGGAGATAAAAAAGTTAGTAGTGTAGATATTAATATGGAAATGCTAGAAAAAGAGGATATTGAGATTTTACAAGACCTAATCGTGGTTGCTACCAACGATTGCTTAAAACAAATTGATGCCGAAACAGAAAAGAGAATGGGAAAATATACACAGGGAATGCCAGGGTTATTTTAATGAATTATCCAAATGTTATAAATGATTTAATAGAGTGCTTTAAAAAATTTTCTGGAATAGGAGAGAAAACAGCTGAACGTTTAGCGCTCTCCACATTAGAAATGGATGATGAAGTTTTACAAATTTTTTCAGAGGCTTTAAAAAGTGTGAAGAAAAAAATAAAGCGTTGCAAACGTTGTAACTATCTTACAGATGAAGAATTATGTACTATATGTAAAGATGACACATTTAGAGATAAGACAATTCTATGTGTAGTAGAAGAACCTAAAATAGTAACTTTGTTTGAAAAAATGGGAGGGTATCATGGACTGTATCATGTTCTCGATGGTTTAATTTCTCCCTTAGATGGGATCAATCCAGAGGATATTCAGATTGCATCTTTAATAGAGCGAATAAAAAAAGAAAATATACGAGAGGTTATTCTTGCAGTAAAACCAAGTGTGGAAGGGGAAACGACAACTCTTTATATATCAAAGCTATTAGAAGGAATGGATGTCGTTGTTTCCAAAATTGCTCATGGTGTGCCAATTGGTATTGATATGGAATATATTGATTCTTTGACTCTTGAAATGGCTTTAGAAGATCGTAAAAGTGTGACATAGTTTGGACACATAGGCGTAAAATGTATTGGTGATACAATGAAAAAAATAATAGGCGCTCTTAAAAGAATTATGTTTAGTGGATTTTTGATTTATGGGTATAACATGCTAACGGTTTCCTACAATATGACAATTCCTATGAATGTAATCACAGTTGGGACAATTAGTGTTTTAGGTTTTCCAGCTCTTTTTTCATTCATACTAATAAAAAAAATGATTTTTTAAAGAAAATAGGTGTATCATGTTAGATGAGTATAAAGAAAAGCAAAAAATAGTATATAAAATTTTAAATAATGCAATAAAACAAGATAGAATTAGTCATGCCTATTTGTTTGAAACAAATGGATATAAAGATGCCAAAACAGTTGCCCTTTCCTTTGCAAAATCTTTATTTTGTCCAAATAAATATACAAATTATGAAAAATGTCTAGACTGTAAGCAGTGTGAAAATATTGATAAAAACAACTTTATTGAATTAAAATGGATAGAACCAGATGGCATGTGGATTAAAAAAGAACAATTGGATGAATTGCAAAAAGAATTTAGCATGAAAAGTGTAGCTGCGAATAAGAAAATATATATTATTAATCATGCAAATCAATTAAATGTTTCCTCTGCCAATACCATTTTAAAATTTTTAGAGGAGCCAAGCGAGAATATTGTGGCTATTTTACTTACAGAAAATGCATATCAAGTATTAGAAACGATCGTATCTCGATGCCAAATCATTTCTTTTCAAAAAAATAGAGATGATCTTAATGATAAGATGATGCAGAAAGTATCCTTTTATATTTCTATTCCTGATATAATAGATGCAGAGGAGAAGTTAATAGAAAAAATTGAAACTATTGAAAAATTTGTGAAGATGATTGAAAAAAGAAAAGAAGAGGCACTTTTATTTACGCAACATCTCTGGCATGAACAAATGATAGGAAAAGAAATGAATCAATTTGCTCTTTCTATTATGTTCTATATATATCGTGATATGTTAGCAACAAAAGTACATACAGTTCCTTTCTTGTTTTCAAATACTCTCGTAGAAGAACTTGCAGAAAAAAATACAGTAAGTCAAATCAATCAAAAACTTAAAATAGTAAATGAAGCAAAAGAAAATATTAAATATAATGCAAATATGGCTTTATTATTAGATAAATTAATTATAGAACTGAGTGATGTATAATGAAAGAAATCGTTGGAGTAACTTTACAAGAAAATGGGAAAATGGAATATTACTCTATAGATAAGTTCAAATTGAAAAAAGGTTATAATGTTTTAGTGAAAACAGATAGGGGCATTGAATTTGGAAAAGTAGTAACAGATATTCATCCCATAGATACGAGTAAACTAAAAAAAGAGTTAAAATCGATTTATAAATTAGCGACGAAACAAGATTATTACACACATCGAAAAAATATGAAAGATGCGAAAGATGCTTACCGAAAATGTCAGACTTTAGCACATAAACATAAACTGGATATGCGAATACTAGATGCAAATTATACATTTGATAGAGATCAATTGATGTTTAAATTTTATGCAGAAGCAAGAGTCGATTTTAGAGAACTTACGAAAGAATTAGCGGCCATTTATAAAACGAGAATCGAATTAAGACAAGTAGGCGTTCGTGATAAAGCAAAACAAATAGGAGGGTATGGTTCGTGTGGACAAACTCTCTGTTGTTCAAGATTCTTAAATGATTTTGATTCTGTATCAATTTCTATGGCTAAAAATCAAAATATTTCTCTAAATCCATCGAAGATTAATGGAATTTGTGGCCGACTTCTTTGTTGTTTAAAATATGAAGATGCATGTTATAAAGAATGTAAAAAAGGATTACCAGTTTTGGGTAGTGAGGTAGAAACAAAAGAAGGAAAAGGGAAAGTTATACAGATTGATATTTTAAATCGAACTTATAAAATTCTTCTAACAAATGGAAATATAATGGAGGAAACTTGTGCAGAAAATTAATTATTTGCTTGGATTTCCTCACTTAAAAATTTATCAAGATGAGGAATGGTTTAAATTTTCCCTTGATTCAGTTCTTTTACCTAATTTCGTAAAAATCAAAAAAAATACAAAAAAAATCTTAGATATCGGAACAGGGAATGCTGTCATTCCGATTCTTTTATCCACAAAAACAGAAGTTCCCATTTTAGGTGTTGAAATACAACGAGATGTTTACGAACTGGCTAAACTCTCTATTTGTGAAAATAAATTAGAGGGACAAATTTCTATATTGTGTGAAGATATCAAGGAGTATACAAAAAGACAAGAGTCGGATTGCTTTGATTTAATTACTTGTAATCCCCCTTATTTTAAAATAGAAAAAAATGCAAATATCAATGATGATCTGCATAAACAATATGCTAGACATGAGATCTTATTAGATATAAATACCTTAATGTTAAGTGCTCGAAAACTACTCAAAAATGGAGGAACTCTATCTATTGTCCATCGACCAAAACGCCTTATGGAAATTTTGCTATGTGCAAAAGAAAAAAAATTGGAGCCAAAACGGATTCAATTTGTCTATCCAAAAAAAGGAAAAGAAGCAAACATTGTTTTAATGGAATTTATTAAAAATGGAAATAGTGGACTTAAAATAGAAGAGCCTCTTTATATATACAATGAACAAGGGGAGTATACAGAACAGATGCAGAAAAATTTTAGTTAGAAGGTGCTATATGAGTCAAAAAAGTTATGATAATAGTCCGACCGTATATTTGATTCCAACTCCAATTGGAAATATGGAAGATATTACATTGCGAGCCATTCATACATTAGAGAAGGTAGAAGTCATTTTTTCAGAGGATACGAGAGTAACAGGGTTACTCTTAAAGCAGTTGGAAATTAAAAAAAAGTTGATTTCAAGTCACAATTATAATGAAATTAAAAATGCAGAAAAATTTCTTTCCTATTTAAGAAATGGTTTTGATGTAGGGATTGTCACCGATCGTGGGACACCGATCATTAGTGATCCCGGATATGAATTAGTCAAAATAGCGATTCAAAATAATTATAATGTTGTAGGATTGCCGGGCCCTACTGCTCTAATACCTGCTCTCATAACATCAGGACTTGATCCATCTCCTTTTTTGTTTTATGGATTTCTAAATAGCAAACCAACAAAACAAAAGAAAGAACTTGAAGATTTAGAGAAAATGAAAGCTACTTTAATCTTCTATGAAGCGCCTCACCGTTTACTAAATACGCTACAGGTTATGAAAGAGGTTTTGGGAAATAGAAAGGTAAGCATTTCCCGGGAAATATCAAAGAAATTTGAGGAAATATATCGAGGAAATTTAGAGAATATTTCCACTGAGCTTGTTGACATCAAAGGTGAAATTGTTATAATTATAGAAGGATATAAAAAAGAAGAAAATTATAGTGAAATTCCCCTTTTAGAACACGTGCAATCTTTCATAGAAAAAGGCTATTCTTCTAAAGAAGCTATTAAAGAAGTCGCACATCTTCGAGGATTAAATAAAAACATAGTTTATCAAGAATACCATCGAGGTGATTAAATGAAATTAGTTGTAGGACTTGGAAATGTGGGGCGCGAATACCAAAATACAAGGCATAATATAGGATTTATGTGCTTGGATAGAATCGCAGAAGCTTTTCATGTACAGTTTAATCGAAAAAAGTTGAATGGTTCTTATGCAGAAATTATTTATCAAAATGAAAAAGTGATTTTGCTTAAACCAGAAAAATATATGAATTTATCGGGCGAAGTTATAGCGGCTTTTATAAGATTTTATAAAATTTCTCCCGTAGACTTATTCGTAATCAGTGATGATTTGGATATGCCGACTGGAAAAATTAAGTTGAAATATAAAGGTTCAAGTGGTGGACATAATGGACTTAAAGATATTGAAAAAAATTTAGGGACACAGGAATATAAAAGATTGAAGATAGGGATTGCAAATAATAAAAAAATGGATACGAGAGATTATGTTTTAGGGAAATTTAGTAAGGATGAGAAGCAAATAATAGAAGAAACCCTCACTTTAATTCCAAAAATATTTATGGATTATTTAGATTTAGATTTTGATAATGTCATGAATAAATATAATAAGAAATAGGAATATTTCTTTTTTGTGCTAGGAGGATAGAAAATGAAAATATTTAAACAATTATTTGATGTGCAGGGTTCGGAACATAAGATTATGGGCTTAACGAAACAATTGCAAGCTATTTATATTTATAATTTATTTGTGAAAGAGAAAAAATCCATTTTACTTGTAACAAGTAGTCTTTTTGAAGCAAATCAAATGTATCAAATGCTTATGAATTTCACAAATGAGGTTTCCTTATTTCCAATGGATGAATTCTTGACGAGTGAAGCACTTGCTACCAGTCCCGAATTTACAGTAACAAGACTAGAAACATTGAACCGTATAATAGAAAACTCTCCTCAAATTGTCGTTACCAATATAATGGGTTTTCTTCGTTTTCTTCCTCAAAAAGGGCAATATAAAAATTCCTATGTTGTTTTAGAAAAAGGAAAAGAATACTCTTTTAACGAAGTGAGTGAAAAAATAGGAAATATAGGTTATAGTCGTGAGGCTATAGTAACCAAAACGGGTGAAGTGGCTATAAGAGGATTTGTTCTCGATATTTTTCCAATTTCTTTTGAAAAACCAATTCGCATTGAATTTTGGGGAGATGAAATTGAATCCATAAGAACTTTTGACGTCGAAACACAAAGAACTTTGGAAGAAATAGATCATGTAACGATTCCTCCAAATACAGAATTTCTTGTTCCAAATATACAAGATGTGACTTCCTACAAACAAAAAAATCTGTATAAATATACTGAAGTTTCTATGGTAAGTGCTTATTTAGAACAGCCTATTATTATTTACAATGACTATACATCGTTTATGTCAAATTATGAATTATTGACAGAAGATATACAAAGATATAGAGAAGATGCTTTAGAAGAAAAAGACCAAAAATATATGCATTCGCTTGAAGATATGGATAAATATGAGAAACTATATTTTCAAAAGGATGACAATGATTTCGTCCCTATCAAGAATGCACAAAAATATATAAGTCATGAAATCGATCAGAATTTTAGAAAAATGGCACCTTTAGAAGTTACACTTACTAAATATCTAAAAGAAAAGAAAACCATTGTTTGTTGTTTAAAAAACCGATACCAAGTGAATCATTTAAATGAGTTACTTAGGGAAGAGAATATAGTACTTACCAATGAAGAAGAAATTTACGAAGGAAAAATAAATTTTATTATTCATCCCCTAGAAATGGGTTTTCTCTATGAAAATTATGTTGTACTTAGTGAGAATGATCTGTTTCATGATAACAGTAAAGTAGCCAAATATAAAACGAATTTTCAATATGGGAGTAAAATAAAAGATATTACTAAATTAAATATCGGAGATTATATTGTTCATTCTGTTCATGGTATAGGTAGATATAATGGATTAAAAACACTTGTGAAAAATGGTATAAAAAAAGATTACCTGCAAATTGAATATCGTGATGGGGATAAACTTTATATACCTGTTGAAAAAATTGATTTTATTAGTAAATATTCCTCAAATGAGTCAATTGTCCCTAAAATTAATAAATTAGGAAGTACAGAATGGGAAAAAACGAAA
This sequence comes from uncultured Bacilli bacterium, assembly GCA_951800155.1. GTDB lineage: Bacteria > Bacillota_I > Bacilli_A > RF39 > UBA660 > CATOJL01. The sequence goes on from CATOJL010000002.1 coordinate 28,077, forward strand.
TTAAAGGTTCGAAAGAAAATTGAAAATATTGCGGGGAAATTATTACAATTGTATGCGGCACGTGAAGCAGCAGTTGGAATCCAATTTTCTTTGGATATTGCAGAACAAGCAATTTTTGAAAGTAATTTTCCTTATGAGGAAACAAAAGATCAACTTCGCGTTATGGAAGAAATTAAAGCAGATATGGAAAATAAAAAACCGATGGATCGACTTGTATGTGGGGATGTGGGGTATGGGAAAACAGAGCTCGCTTTTCGAGCCATGTTTAAAGCCGTTGCCTCTGGTTATCAAGCGGCTTACCTTTGTCCAACAACGATTTTATCGGATCAGCATTATCAAAATGCATTAAAAAGATTTGCAGGTTTTCCAGTTAGAATTGCCATTTTAAATCGTTTTGTTTCCCCTAAAAAAGTGAAAGAAACATTAAATGATTTAGAAAAAGGACAAATAGATATTATAATAGGGACACATCGTTTACTTAGTAATGATGTCCATTATCACAATTTAGGACTTCTTGTAGTTGATGAGGAACAACGCTTTGGGGTAAAACATAAAGAAAAAATAAAAGAATTAAAAACAAATATAGATATACTCACTCTATCAGCGACACCAATACCTAGAACTTTACAAATGTCTATGACAGGGATTCGTAGCTTATCCTTATTAGAAACGCCGCCAGTCAATCGTTTTCCTATTCAAACTTATGTTCTTGAAGAAAATAGTGTTATCATCAAGGATGCTATTTATAAGGAATTAGCGCGAGATGGACAAGTATTTATTTTGTATAATCATGTTGAAGATATGGAGTTGAAACAGAAGGAGATTGAAAAACTTGTTCCAGAGGCAAGAGTTGTGTATGCGCATGGACAATTGTCTAAAAATGAACTAGAAAATATTATGAAGAAATTCATTCAAAAGGAATATGATGTTCTTTTATGCACAACTATTATTGAAACAGGAATTGATATTCCAAATGTAAATACACTATGTATTATGGATGCCGATCGATTTGGCTTATCACAACTTTATCAAATAAGAGGACGAGTGGGACGTAGTGATAAAATTGCTTACTGTTATTTAATGTATACGAAGGGAAAAACACTAAGTGATGTTTCCAATAAGCGCTTACAAGTTATTAAAGAATTTACAGAACTTGGAAGTGGATTCTCCATTGCCATGCGTGATTTATCCATTCGTGGCGCAGGAGATATTTTAGGGAGTGAGCAAGCTGGATATATTGATACAGTTGGCATTGAACTTTATTTAAAAATGTTAAATGAAGAAGTTGATCGTTTACACGGCAAAGTAGTAGAAACTGAAGAAGAAAGCGAGCAACCACTATTGGATGTAGAAACTGCAATTACGGATGATTATGTAACTGATACCGACATTAAGATAGAAATTCATAAAAAAATCAATACGATTGATTCTTATGATAAGTTAGTGGAGGTTAAAAATGAACTAGAAGATCGTTTTGGTAAAATTAGTGATTCTTTAGTTATTTATATGCATGAAGAGTGGTTTGAGAAATTGGCTAAAAGATTACATATTAAAAAAGTTCGACAAACCGCTAATTTTATTGAGATTACAATTCCAGAAGAGTTAGGAATGGCTTTAGATGGACAAAGTTTATTTTTAGATATCTTATCAATTAGTAAAATGTTTCGCTTTGGACACCAAGGAAAACAACTCCTTATTATTCTTGATATTGTCAAATTAGACAAACACTTTATCTATTATTTAATTGACTTGATGAATGTTTTAGAAAAGTGTAAGAAAAAGGAAAATGAATAAATATTTATAAAATAACATTGACTATTTGTGAAAAAGAGAGTATTTTAAAATTATAAATATGTGGCAGTATCTATACGTATTTATTAAAAGTAGTATTGTTTTTAGCTAGATAAAGACGAAAGAATATTTTTAATACATATTGATAACTGCTAAATGATGAAAAAGTGCATCAATCTCTTTTCTTTCTAAACACAATCTATAATTTTAGAAAGAAAGGAGGTTTTTTTATGAAATATGGAAAATATGTACTTACATTTGTGACAGTATTTCTATTTTGTATGATTTCAAATGCATCGGCAATCACTAAAACAAGTTTTTCAATTGAAACAGGTGCTAGTTGGGCAAAAGATATTGCAAGTACAGCACATAAAATAGAAGGAAATCATTTTTCAGCTGTAGAATGGACATACTCAAACAAAGCGAGTCATAAGATGTGGTTTCGAGTAATAGATGACTTTGGAAAAGTTAGAGGATCAGGACTTTTAAATTATCTTTCTACTGATGCGTTTCAAACAAACTTAAAATATGATGATAATTTAAATTATGTTCTTGAAGCAAAACGTGAGCATATAACAAATCCACGAACTCTTGTTAAAGGGAAATGGACACCATAGTTAAATATGTAGAGAAGGGGATTATAGTACAACAGATCCCCTTTTTTACAAGTCTTTGTCTTACCTAGTTTATTTGTGATAGCTTATTTAAAGGGATTTAGTGAGTTATCCTAAGTAAATTAAAAGAATGTATAGAATAGGGAAGTGTGCTTATGATAGAGTTAAAAAAAATAAAGAAAGAATATAAGATTAAAAAGAAGAAAGTACAAGCCTTAGATAATGTTAGTCTGATCTTACCTAATAAAGGAATGATTTCTATCTTAGGAGCAAGTGGAAGTGGGAAGAGTACGTTATTAAATATAATAGGTGGATTAGATTCTTATGATTCTGGGGAGATGTTTGTTGATGGAGAAAATACAAAAAGTTTTAGTGAAAAAGAGTATGCGAAATATAGAAATAGTTATGTAGGATTCATTTTTCAAGAGTTTTGTTTGGTAGAAGAATATACAGTTTATGAAAATATAGCTTTAGTAGAACAACTACAAAAGGGGAAAGAGAACCCAGAACATATCAAGGAACTACTAAAAAAAATAGGATTAGAGGGGTATGAAAATAGAAAAATATATGAATTATCAGGAGGACAAAAGCAAAGAGTAGGAATTGCTCGTATTTTAGTAAAAGAGCCAAGAATAATCTTAGCCGATGAACCAACAGGTGCATTAGATAGAAAAACAGGAAAAGAAGTGATGGACTTATTAAAAGAAATAAGTAAGGAAATATTAGTTGTATTTGTAACACATAATAGAGAGTATGCGTTAGAATATGGAGAAAGAATCATAGAGTTAGAGGATGGAAAAATCATAAAAGATACAAAAGAACAACAAGAAATTGAAAAAGAGAAGATAGAATATGAAAGTAAGGAAGCAAAGCTACCATTTAAGTATGCATTTAAACTAGGCAGGAAATTATTAACACACCATAAAATAAGATTAAGTATATCAATTCTACTCATGACACTATCGAGTATGTTTTTAATCTATGCCTATTTTGGATTAACGTATGATATAGATGAACAACACTTTGCAATATTAAAAAATAAAAATATTGATACTATAGAAATTGATAAGTCACAACACGGTATAAAAATAACAGATCGATCTCCTTTTCCATTAAAGAACATGGATAAAGATTATATACAATCCAAATTAAATAGTCCATCGTATCCATTATATGAAATAGATGAAAATACAGATATTGCTCCATTTTTCAATACAAATGTATATATACAAGAAGATATGTTCAATGATCCAAAAGAAGAACCAACCAATTTGTATACAAATAATCATATGATCTTAAAATTTGTCGAATTAGAAGATGTAGATAAAAAATTGCCAATAGAGGAAGAGGTGATTGGGAGATATCCTATTCACAATCATGAAATTATGATATCGAATTATGTAGCAGATTTAATGATCAAGTATGGAATTTATGAGTATAAAAAGGATAGAGTTTATTATCCAAAAAGTTATGAGGAACTGGTAAATTCTTCAAAACTATTTCAATTTGGAAGTTATAACTCTTGTAAAATCGTTGGAATAATTGATTATGATTTGCGTCCTTATGAAGAATTAAAAAAGTATATTTTTGGTGATTGGGATCATATGCCTGAATCTGTTTTTGAAATGTACCAAGAACTATACAGTAAACAAAGACAACTATATAATAAAGTATATATGAGTCAAGCGTTTATTAAAAATATGAAATATCCTGACAATCGAGAAATTGATAGTAATCACAATGTTATAGAATTGAAAATGGATAACCAAAAACTGTCAGGAACAAATTATATACGTGAACCTGTTACATACTATGATGGAAAAGAATGGAAGAAAATAGATACTTTAAAGGATAATGAAGTTTTAGTAAACATAAATTCTTTTGTAGAAGATTATGCGGATGCATTCGAATCTTATTTTGCTAGATATCCTGATCGCCCTATAGAAGAAGTAAAAAAAGAGTTTTTGTTACAGCAATTACCAAAGGAAAATATTATTGGAAAAGAGCTAAGATTAGAAATTTATGAAGATACTATAAAATTGTCTAATCTATTTGAAAAGAAAGAAGAACCAGACAAAGTATATACGAATTTAAAGATCATTGGAATTATAGATACGACAAGTAGTTATAGTAACCTAGTATCAAAAAATCTATTAAAAGAGTATCAAAAAGACTATTTTAGTTTAAAACGGATCCTTGTTTATGAAAATGATAGCAAAAAATTGAAAGAAATTTTTCATACTTTTCCTTATGAAGGAGATTATGTTATTAATAGTATTTATTCTACAGAGAGTATTTATAATGTTTTTCTTGGTGTTAAAGATATGATAATCCTATTATTTTTGGTATTTTTAATTCTATCTTTCGCATTAATTAGTAATTTTATGATGAGTAATGTTTTAGATTACAAAAAAAAAATAGGAATATTACGTGCATTAGGTGCAACAAGAAAAGATATATTTAAAATATTTTTGATTCAAATTATTATTTTAGTATTTATCTTATTCTTTTTTAATTTAATTGGAATGAAGATAGCAACAATTTATCTTTCCTATATGTACTCTACACCAGAAGCCTTTACATTTTATTATAACATGCGCCTTCTTTTGCTATTGTTATGCTATTTAATAATAAGTATAACCATAGCAAGCATTTTACCTATATTAAGAATAACAAAACTAAAACCAGTAGAGGCTATTAGAAATGAGTGATTTCATGAAAAAAGCAAAAATTGAAAAATGACATTGACTATTTGTGAAAAAGAGAGTATTTTAAAATTATAAATATGTGGCAGTATCTATACATATTTATTAAAAGTAGTATTGTTTTTAGCTAGATAAAGACGAAGGAATATTTTTAATACATATTGATAACTGCTAAATGATGAAAAAGTACATCAATCTCTTTTCTTTCTAAACACAATCTATAATTTTAGAAAGAAAGGAGGTTTTTTTGTGAAATATGGAAAATATGTACTTACATTTGTGACAGTATTTCTATTTTGTATGATTTCGAATGCATCGGCGCTTAATGAAATACCTTTTTCTATTACTACCGATGGTATTTGGGTTGCAGATACTTTTAATGCGGCAAAGAAAATAGAAGGAAATCATTTTTCAGCAGTAAGATGGAAGAAATCAAGTCAAAGTGCGAATCATAAAATGTGGTTTCGAGTAACAGATGGTCAAGGAAGTATACAAGGATCAGGACTTTTAAATTATCTTGCCTTAGATGCATTTAAAACGGATTTAACATATGGAAAAGTTTATCAACTTGAAGCAAAGCGTGAAAAATCTACAGGTTCAAAGGTTACTGTTTCAGGAACATGGGTACCATAGTTAAATATGTAGAGAAGGGGATTATAGTACAACAGATTCCCCTTTTTTACAAGTCTTTGTCTTACCTAGTTTATTTGTGATAGCTTATTTAAAGGGATTTAGTGAGTTATCCTAAGTAAATTAAAAGAATGTATAGAATAGGGAAGTGTGCTTATGATAGAGTT
>CATOJL010000003.1 GCA_951800155.1 uncultured Bacilli bacterium
CAAAACCTAGTCCCCATGCTCGTAGTAAATCTTCAACATTTTTTAAATTGATTTTAAATACTACTGCAAACGCAACAAGCGATGTCATAAGTGGTTTTTTATACCCATTTGTTAGATTATAAAAAGTTCCTTTACCTAGTCCCGTTTCGTCAATAAATTTTTGTAGGGTGGGTTTATGTGTTTCCTTTACTACTTCCATAACCTCAACATAAGTTTTGTTTATTTGTTTGTCTAGTTCAAAATTTTTATCAAATTCTTCTTTTAATGTATTCATATTTCATGCTCCTCGTATAATCAATCTTATAGAAATTATTAATCTATTTGATTGATTCTTTCTATTTATATTTTTTGAGTTTATAATAACTCTTGCCTGTGGATTTGTTTCTACGCTCCTACAGCTTTGACTGTTTTGAAAGGCTCTTACCACAGACTTTTTATTTTAATTGTTGATTAGTTAGTTAACGCATTGACGTTTTATAGGTTCAGCGAGGTTACAAGATAGAAAGCTTTTGTGGCAAACATACAGGCATTAAAAACTAATCAAGGAGGTGCATGTATATGATATATGTTGGAATAGATATATCTAAATACAAACACGATTGTTTCATCTGTAAAGATACAGGTGAAGTCATTGTAGAAAATTTATCTTTTGATAATAGCAAAAAAGGATTTCAACAGTTTTTAGACTTATTGAAATCCTATGATAATTCTAATGTCCATATTGGTTTAGAAGCTACTGGACATTATGGTTTGAATTTGAAATTGTTCTTAGAGAAGAACAATTATAGTTTTATGGAATTTAATCCCCTTTTAGTGAAAGAATTTTATAAATCTTTAACTTTAAGAAAGACTAAAACTGATAAAGTTGATGCAACTGTAGTTGCAAGGAAACTTATGTCAGTCCCATATAGACCAAATTCAAGCCTATTTTATCATAAATATTCCATTAAGTCACTTACTAGATTAAGAGAAACTTTAGTTAAGCAAAGAAGTAAATATAAAGTCCAATTAACAAACATCTTAGATATGATTTTTCCTGAATTTAAACCTTTTTTTAGTAATTCTTTTGGTGTTACTTCTCTTTATATTTTAGAGAAATATAAAACACCAGAGAAAATTGCTAATATGAGAGATTTTGACTCTTTGAGTAAAATTTCTCGTGGTAAATTCACTTATGCTAAATTCGTTAAATTAAAGGATTTAGCTAAAAATACTATTGGTGAATCCAATGATATTTTTGAACTGGAATTAACTTCTATTCTTAATCTTTATAAAAACATAGATGAACAAATCATCGAACTAGATAAACAGATTTCTACAATTATCAAAGATCTTAATCCACCAACTCTTTCTATTCCTGGAATTGGTGTAATTACTTGTGCTTCAATCATTTCTGAGTTTGGAGACATTTCTAAATTTTCTAATCCAAGTAAAATGCTATCTTTTGCTGGTTTAGAGCCTGGTATCATAGAATCTGGTACTATGTCTTCCAAAGGTAAAATGGTGAAGCGTGGTTCTGGATATTTAAGATATTCATTAATGAATGTAGCTCTTACTGTCATTAGATTTAATAACACTTTTTATGACTATTACCATAAGAAAATATCTGAAGGTAAATGTCATAGAGTTGCTTTATCTCATGTGTGCAAAAAACTTATTCGAGTTATTTTCATTCTTGAAACTAAAAATATCCAATTTGATCCGTCTTTATTGAAATAATTGATTACTCAATTTTTCAAAATTTCACTTTTGTGAAATCTTTTTGGCATGGGTTCTTTTCCAATTTTAATTTTTGAAAGAAAACTATTGACTTTTAATAGTTAGCCTTTCAAAAATAATTCTATATAATTATACCATTTTTAGCCTATATAATATATAGCAAAATAAAAAATAATTTTGGATCACAATTATTTGTACCAAAATTATTTTATAGACTATTCTAAATTTTTAACTCTTTTTGCGTGTACAACTTTTCTTTTAGATGTTCCACCCGTACCTGAACAAGTAGAGAGTGTAAGTATATTATCACTTGTAAATACTTCTACATCAAACTTTTTATAACTTCTTCTTGTAATGGTATCAATAAATTTATTGAAATCACTATCACTATTAAATGAAGTAGTTATATAATATTCTTCCTTTTCAATAATATAATAACTAAATATTTGATAGGTTAAAAGCTCATTGTCTTTATTGTATATTTGAATATAGTTATTTTCTTTCGTATCAAAGAAACCATTTTTAAATATATCTTGTAGTGAGCCAAACATTGTGTCGTCTAACATCGCATGACCGAATAATACAACATTTTTATCATTAAAAGATGTATTTCGATAGTCCATAAATATTGCTCCTGCTTGATTACTTTTCTTTTCAAAGGAGCGTTTTAAATAGTAGGAATTATCACTTGTATGTACAATAGGGTTGTTTACTTTGTCTTGATTATATCTTACCCACCCAATAGTATCACTATTGATAGATAATAGTTTATCAAAGTCAATTTTAAATACTTCTTTTTCTTCTTCTATTTCTATATTAATAACATCTTTTATCAATTCTTTTGTTTCCTTTTTATTGTTGCGTGAATCGAATAGAAATAATACAATTTTAGTAGTAGAGAATAAGAACACTATTATAAATAAAATCAATAGAATATTTTTAACTTTAAATTTTCTTTTTTTCATTGCCTAAATAGAAAGAAATAGCAACTAGGCTATTTCCTTTTTCTTCTTACTAACTAGAATATAAGTAATTCCTACTAAAGAGCCAAGAGCCAATATAGAGTATAATACAACATCTATTGAAGAAGTTTGAGCATTGTTAGGTGCTTTATTTACATTTTCAGTAGTAGTATTTTCAGTTAAAGCAATCATGAATGGCGAAAACTCATTTACTGTTATTTCTGCTTTTCCGTCTGCTACTGTTGTTTTAAAGATTTCATAAGTATTGTCTTTCTTTTTATGTAATATTTGTACTTCTTTACCATTGTAGTTATTTCCTAGAGTAAATGATACTTTCATATTGTCATAAGTTGTTCCATAAGCCGTTAACTCATAACAACCTAGAATATTTTTAAAGCCTTTACTTTCTAATTCCTTTGCCATTGCTTTGTAAATTTCGTCGTCAGTTTCTAATCTTGCCATATTAACAGGTGTTCCATTTTCTAGTGTTGTTCCATATGCTCCCATATTTTCAACTTCTTTTTTTACAAAATATAATATATCATTCTTATAAAAATATAAATCGTGTAATTCTCCCCAAGGAGTTCCGCCACCTTGACCACCAAAACTATTTGACTTTTTAATAGTAATAGAACTATCATTCAATAATTTAGCAAAATCAAAAGTATCTCTTGACCATTTACTAGCACTTTCTTCGTCACCTAAATTATAAATTGTAAATACTGCGTCCATACCCTCGTAATTTGCAAACTTAATGCTATCTACTTTATTCTTAACATATGTAGCATCTTGTTCATTATAGCCACTTTCTTTTGTATATTTGATAGTGAAATCTTTAGTTATTTCGCTACTAATAATTTCAATAAAACTTTCTTCCCAATTAGTCGCCATAACTGAAATTGAAAATTCAGAAGCATTGATTGTATAACCACTTGCACCAAAAATAGATACTATTTTGTCCTTTATTGCCACTTCAGCGGGATTTTCTTTATCTGGGTCATTGTAAGTATTAGCAAAATAATTAGCCATATCAGTTTTTGTTGTACTTATTTCTATTTCGTTTGGAATAATAGTGTTTAATTCCTCTTGTGTTAAATCACTTACAGTTTTTGTAGTATCTTGTGCTACTGTGACATTTTGATTTTCACTTGGTGTTGGTGTTAGTTCTTCTGCATTAACGGTCATAGTAAAGAACATACTAGATACTGCTAATGCCGATAATAAAATTTTACTTGTCTTTCTCATTTTATACCTTTCCTTTCTTACATCTAAAATTTTATTGAATATATAATAAATATTCATAAAGAATATTATTACCATAAAATACGGAACACTAAACTACGGCGTTCCATTACTGCTATTGTTGGCTTAACTGCATACTGCGACCAACAATTACAACATCAATTATAAACACTTATAACCGACAAGAACATTCTACCACTTTTGTTTTTTGTAGTCAATATATGTAGTTTATATTTTAACTATTTATTTTAAATATATAAATAAAGTGTGAAAAATATTACAATATATATGTAAGAAAGGGCGTGATAAAAATGAATACTTTTCAACCTAGTAAAAAACCTATAAATAATGAAAAAATAGTTGTGTCAGTTCGTATGGACATCAGTAGAATAAATAAAATTGACGAAATTGCTAGTAAAATTGATATTAGTAGAAATGAACTTATAAATCAGTGCGTAGAATATGCCCTTACTAATCTTGAATTTAAAGACAATAAGGGAAAAAAAGAAAACGATTAGTATTATGCTAACCGTTTTTATTTTAATTGCAAATCATTGTTTCCATCGATATAGAACCAACACCGCTTTTTACGACACTAAATTTAAGTAAATCTTCGGAACTATATTTATTATAAATTTCTTGCATTTTTTGATTATATTCATAATCGTTGAAACCATCTTCATTATTTTGTCTTTTAAATTCTTTTTTTAATTCTTCTTGGAACTCATCGTTCGGACATATTGTACACATGGATTTTAATATTCCATTGCTAGCGTCAACAAGAAATACTTGTATTTTATTATAATCAAAATTTTCAGTATCAAAATTATCATAATATTTTAATGTAAATGGTGCGTCTGCCCAACCAATACTATTTAATCTAAACAAGAAAAACATTAGTCCATCTTTTATAGTAAGTGCAAGTTCAAACTCGCCTTTATTGACATCTTTTACTATTTCTTCATGACAATTTTGTAATGATATAATTAAACTTAACCCGTCGCCGAATAGTCCTAGTTGTGCGCCACTAAATTGTGGCAAATTCTCGTCAAAAACTTTTCCAACTTCTATTATTCTCATAATTTCCTCCATATCTTCACATAGATTATAACATATATCGAAAAATAAAAAAACGACTTCCCATCGTTTCTTTAAAATAACATATCAAGACTCTTTATCAAAACTCTTTCTAAAGTAGTAAATTAGTAGTAAAATCAATTCAAATTCTTGTATTTGTGCCTTAAAATAAGGGCTTTTAATCAAAAACTAAACTTTTATAATTAAAATCTACTATCATTTGATGATTCGGTGCGAAATAACTAAAACAATATGCCAATATTTCCTTATCATGTAATACGTAAGCCACTTCTAATGCATTCTTTTCAAAAAGAAAAAGAAATTCAGAAATACAATCTTCATAGTACTTTCTAAAATACTTTCCATATACCTCATCAAATAAAAGACTATATAACTCCTCTTGTGTAAAATAGGTTGCTAATTTAATTTCCTTTCTTCTACTCATATATAATATATTAGAAAATTTTTCCAGATACTTTTTATTCTTTTTATTTTTAACCAAAACCATATAATTTATCATACTAACCCCAATGAATTTCGTTTAATCCATTTTTTATTAAAAAAGCATTTGTTTTAGAGAATGGTTTACTTCCAAAAAATCCTCTTGATGCAGATAAAGGAGATGGATGCACACATTCCAAAATGAAATGATTCTTATTTTTTATTAATTCTTTTTTAGAACGTGCATAACTTCCCCATAGAATGAAAACCATTGGCTCTTCTCTTTCTCCTAATTTTTCAATGATTTTATCTGTAAAAATTTCCCATCCTTTCCCTTTATGAGATAAAGGAGAATCTTTCACAACAGTCATAATAGAGTTTAAAAGTAACACCCCTTGTTTTGCCCAATCTGTTAAATCTGTTCTTGTTCTTTTGACACCCAAATCGCTTTCTAATTCTTTAAATATATTTAACAAACTTGGAGGGGTTCTAACCCCTTCTCGAACAGAGAAAGAAAGTCCATGCGCCTCGTGTTCCCCATGATAGGGATCTTGTCCTAAAATCACTACTTTTACCTCATCATAATCTGTATAACGTAAAGCATTAAATATATTTTGGTATTCTGGATAAATAATTTTATGTTTATATTCCTCTTTTACAAAAATACCTAAATTTTTAAAATATTCCTTTTTAAATTCATCCTGTAATACTTCATCCCATTTTTTATGAATCATATATCTCACCTCAAATACACCCTCATTATAACATACATAGTAAGAAAGAAGCAAAAAGAAAAGAGCACTTTCTCTTTTCTTATAAAATAAAGAATTCTATTTTTTTCTTTTAAGAAGGAAAATACAGAACAGGATCCCTCCAACGACTCCAACAATTCCTAATAAAAATATAAAATTTAATTGATCTCCTTGCACCTTTATTTTTAAAATCTCATCTTGTAAGGGAATCAATTCAAAAGAAGCAGATGAAAAAGAAATATTTTCCGCTCCTATTTTTACCTTCCCCCCTTTTTTTGCAGTTACTTTGAATGTTCCTATCTCAAAAGTTCCTTTTTTATTCTCATCTGTATACAAGCCAAAATGCCCTTCTTCTCCATCCCCTTCCCAAATAGAAGATGTCTTTATTTCATCAATGATTACTTTCTTATCCATAATTAAATGAAATTGTAAACCAGATATTTCTTCATCTGATGTTCCTGTAATTGTGCAAAGCATACTTTCTGCCACTTCTAATTCTTTCTCTTCACAACTTACATTTACCTTTCCCTCCATCGCTTTTACAGAAAATGGAATACAAAAAAGAAAAAGGAAAAACACGATCTTATACTTCAATTTTTTCACTCCTATCTTATAATAGAATATAGCACTTTTCTTCTTTGATAGCAATCATCTTTTACGAAAGAAATCATTGCATAAATAGAACTACCTTTTCTTTTGATACAATTTATTTTTATCTTTTTGTAACTCTTTTTTGATATGCAGCTTCAATTGTTCCTCTGTGATTCCATACATTTTCTCTAAATAAAGTAAATTCCCATTTTGAATAACTATATCTTTTGGATACGTAAGAATAGGAGATCTTATTATACAAATTTCTTCTTTTGCACAATCAACTAAAGCGAGTGGCCTTCCATCGAAATGGACTACTTTGATTTCTTGCTTTTTCCAAGCATCTATCCCTTTATACCATTTTGTTATTCTTCCAAAACAATCCATCAAAAATGTTGTTTCCTTATAACCATTCATGAATGGAATCATTACACATTCATTTTCATTCTCTATATTCATAAAGTAAACAAGTGCTTTTCCTCCTTGTTCTACAAGAGTCGCAAAAACATAATTTTTTATTACTATATCCATTGTTTTTTTCATAAATCCCCCTTTTTATATTGAAATATTCTACCACAATTTTAAAAAAAGGATAGTATCTTTCCCATAAAATTTGAATTTTATAGCACTTATTCCTCTAATGTAGAGTTATTTATTTTTAAAATTTTTTCCTTTAAGGCAAATAGAGCATGTAAATTGATGGCCATTAAAATTCCTACAAATAAATCCACCATATTCCACATAAATTTAGAAGAAATTAACGAACTAAATAAAATCATGAGCATTGTGATAAGAATAAGAGAAAATTTCTGTATTCTATAATGTTTTCTTAAAAGAAAACGTAAAGAGATTAAGGAATCATAATATCCAGTTAAAATCGTAGAAAAGGAGCATAAAAAGATAAATACAAACATCAAAAAGACACCTAAATTGGAAAAATGATAACCAAAAGCATGGGAAGCAACTTCAATTCCATTTACATCGAAAATCTGCAAATCTTTATAAGGAGATAAGAGTATAATAAATGCCGTAATGGTACATACAAGAAGCGTCGTAACGGAAACACCTAACATTTGAATATAGCCATCTTTTTTAGGACTCATAGAATTAGAGGCAGCGGATGTAATACTTCCTGTTCCCAGTCCAGCCTCAGAAGAGAAAATTCCTCTTTGAATTCCTATAATAAGGGTATATAGAAATCCAGAAAAGAAAGGACGAAGAGAAAAGGCACTTTCTATAATTTGGAAAAGCATTTCTGGAACTTTATCAAAGTGGATCCCAATAACATAAGTACAAAGTCCTAAATAGAAGAATAACATGAAAGGAACAATTTTCCCTGTAGCATTTGCTATTTTAAATACATCGCCAATAACAATAAAAAAAGTGAGTGCTGCAATAAGAAAACCCACTTCTAATTTGGATAAAGGAAAGAGGATGATTGTTGCTTTTGTAATGGTATTCACTTGTATTCCTAAAAAGCCAAAAAGGAAACTTAAGATAATAAGGATGGCATATAAACTAGCCAATTTCTTATCTTTCAGTCCATCACGTATGTAATAGCTTGGTCCTCCTATGTATTCTTTCCCAAACTTCTTTTTATACAAAGAACCTAATATTGTTTCTCCATAAGCTAGAGGTAAAGTAAGAAGACTAATTACCCATACCCAAAATATAGTTCCTGCCCCTCCTATATATATAGCAAGAGCAATGCCTGCAATACTTCCTACTCCTATTCTTCCTGCTAAAGTTAAAAGAAGTGTTTTTAAAGGACTAATTCCATTTTCTGTTTTTTTATTTCCTTTAAAACTCCTTTTATATGAAGAAAGTTTAAATTGTGCGAATTTTAAATACTTAGTTAAATAAATACTTAATGCGATCATCCAAACAGATATAACTGCCCATAATACCTTTAATATATTCTCCATAAAAAAACACCTACTCCATTCTATGAAGTAAATGATTTTTTATGATAAGGTATTCGCTATTTCAATGAAAACTTCTAAAGGCAATTCCTCCGCTCTAGAGGCAAGAGAAAATGCATTTTTTTGTAAAACTTTCTCTATTTTTTCTAAATCATATTCTTTTAAATTATTTTTAATTGTCTTTCTTTTTTGACTAAAAGAATCACGAACCAATTTGAAAAATAGTTCCTCTTTCTTTAAAAAAGGTAATTTGTCTTTTCTTTTAAATTCAATAACGATACTATCTACATTCGGTTTAGGTAAGAATACATTTTTAGAAACTTGTATTACTTTTCGAACAGCAAAATAATAATTTAAGTATACAGTTAAAGAACCATAATCTTTTGACTTAGGTTTTGCTTTAAAACGATCCCCTACCTCTTTTTGTACCATAAAAACCATTTTCTCTGCAGGTACTTGTTCCTCAATAAATTTCACAAGAATTGGGGTTGTAATATAATAAGGTAAATTTGCTACCACATAAAGTTTATTATAGGTATATTTTTCTAAATCTTTATTGATATCTCTTTTTAAAAAATCATCATACACAATATCTACATTCGAACAAGTACATAAATTTTCGTCTAAAATTGCTTTTAGAGAAGTATCAATTTCATAACATAAAACATTTTTAGCATATTTTGAAAGCTTATATGTAAGTGATCCAGCTCCCGGACCTATTTCAATCACCATAGTATCTTTACTAAGTTCAATGTTTTTTAATATAGAATCAATGATATTTTCGTCGATAATAAAATTTTGACCAAACTTTTTTTTAAAAGAAAATGCATTTGTTTCTAATAATGTATGCATCTCTTTTGGAGAATATTTCATAGAATCACCACGTTTATTATATCTTTTAAATACAGAAAAAAGCAAGCCTAACTTGCTCGAATTTTCTCAATATATGTATTTACTTTTTGTGACCAAGTCATACTAGCTGCATATTTTGAATTCATTTCCTCAGCCGTAGTAAGACCATGATCATAATAATTATTTTTAATATTGGAAATAAACTTTTTAATTCCCTCTTCTATGCTTGAAAACGATAAGGCACCATTAGAACCCATCATTCCCCCCACATTGTTCTTACTTTTTACTAAATTACTGCAAGAATAACTACACCCTGTTTCATGAAGAGAAATTGCGAGCGCTAAATAAGGATCAACACCATATTCAATTGCGTATTTCGCATAGTACTTTCCTGTTCCTGTTAATGTAGATTTTAAATTTTTATCTAACTTTTGGGTTAATTCATCCATTGTTAGGTTCTCATAAACTTCTACTCTTTGTGGTACAACTACTGTAGGCTTTTTTGTGTTTTTTGCCTCCTTTGTTCCTTTTAATATCACTTCTTGTGTCATTTCTTGAATAACAACATTACTACCTTCAATATCATAAACTAATCCATTTACGCCCTTCGTTTCTACTTTTGTTTTTCCTACTTCTAAAGTGGGATCATTTTTTATAATCGTTGTATACTCTATCACTGTGGCTACTACGCTCGTATCCCTTTTCAAATTTAAATTTTCATTTTCCAACGTTGTTGTTTTTTCTTTCCCTAAAGTAGGACATATTGTAATAAAAGCTAAACTAATCCATTTACCAAGTAATTCTAGTAAATAAAAGTTCATAAATTCACCTCAATTTTATACTTATGTACTATAAAAAGTGTAACACAATCAAAGTGGTAAGTCAAATTGACGAATAGCATTCTCCATTGTAGCCTTTAAAACTTCTTCCTTCGATATATTTTTAATCGCACTGATTTCATCTGCAACATATGTAATATTATATGGTTCATTTTCTTCCCCACGATGTGGCTCTGGTGTTAAATAAGGACTATCTGTTTCTAACAAAATCCGATCTAAAGGAAGTTCTTTTACAACCTCTTTTAACTTTTTACTATTCTTAAAAGTTACTACTCCCCCAATACCAAATTGAATATTATATTTTAAAAGTTGCTGAGCCACCTGTAAACTATAACTATAACAATGAAGTACCATTTTTAAATTAGGATAATCCTTTATGACTTCTAAAGTATCCTCTAAAGCATCTCTTGAATGAATCACAACTGTTTTTTTGTATTTTGATGCTAAATCCAATTGCTTTTTAAAAACCTTTATCTGTTTTTCTCTTGTTTCTTTTGTATAATGGTAATCTAACCCTATTTCCCCTATACCAACAATTTTTGGATTTTTTAAATTCTCCTCTAAAAAAGCTAAAAAAGTATCATTATAATTATCTATTTCTTCTGGATGAAATCCAATCACACCATAGATAGCCGAGTTGTCCTTTATTAATTCCAAGACATGCATCGAACTTTTGGCATCAACCCCTGCTGCTATCATTATATTCTCTCCCATATGTTTTATGACTTTATCTATGTCTTTATATAAATATTCATCTAAATGACAGTGTGTATCAATTATTTTAATCTCCTCCTCATTCATAAAATTTTATTTCCATTCTATATAAACATTATACCACGAATAAGGTTCTATTTTTTTATTATTTTCTTAAATAAGTTTAAAATTTTTTCAAAATTTATAGATGTATCATTTTGTAAAAGAAAAATAGACTCCTATCTTACATTCTTATTTACACATTTTTATTAGATAGAAAGAAAAAATGTAAAACAAGTGTTTTCTCTATTAAATGCAAGGCTTTTTACTGTGTCACTCATACACAAATTAAGCAAAGTGATCCTATTCTTTAAAAATAGGTTTCTAATAGCATTACCCCTATAAATCCATTTTCTATATATAGAATACATTTCAAGCAAAAAAGACAAACATTCCTATTTGCCTTTTTTTATTTTACTTCTACTTTTTGAACAAGTGTAACTTCGTTCTCATTTTTATCAAAAGCAACTATTTTTAATTCATACTCTCCAACTGGTAAAGTATAATTCTGTACTTTAATTGTTACTTTCTTTGGCATAGAATTATCGATAATATACAATAGTTTACTTGGTAGAGAACCTGTTCCTGAAACCGATAATGTGACATCATTCGCCTCTATATTATAAAGTAATTCTTCATTAAATTCTATTTCAAAAAAGTTATTATTCGTAAATTTGAAATCTACAATTTCTAAAGTACTTTCAGATGTTGGTGGTTCTGTTTCTATATATTCTGGAATTTTATAATGATCAACAAAACCGACACGATAATTTCCAACCTCATCAATAAATAATGCCCAAACCCTCGTATTTCTGGTTACAGTTACATTGCTTAAATCTAACGAAATTGTATTCGATCCTGCATGCAATGCCTGTTCTTGACTATTAATCTTTCCAGTAATAACATCTGTTGCGAATGGAGTAGTTGTATTATAATCATAAATCCCACCATTCCACTCATAAATTCCATAGTATACTGTTCCTGGTTCATCTGAATTAAATGTAAATTGTGCTGTTGTTTCTGAATCACGAATGACACCATCCACTGCACCTGTAATGACTGGTGGATTCATATGCGTCACAAAACTTTTTTCGATTTTTTCATCATCAGATACTTGCACTCTTATTGTATATTCATTATCTTTATGTCCATAATTATCTGGTATTACTATAATATAAGTTAATAAATCAGGACTTACATAGAAAGAAGCACCTTTCGTTGTTAAACTACTATCACTTGGACAATGAATTTCAAAATCTTCTAACGTTAATTCTTTCTCAGGGATACGATTTAATTTAAAGACAAAACGATTGCTAATTTCTTCTTTCGCATATACAATTTCATATTTACTTTTTTCTACTTCTTTAATTTCACTTTCCAAAGTAAATGGTCCATTCACAGAAGACATATTCGAAAAATAACCTTCAATCACATAATATAAATGATATGATTTCCCTGGTTCTAAATCTTTGATTGCTACTGTATTAAAGCCAACTTTTACTCGGTCAGATTTTCCTCGCTCTTTTATCTCAGATGCACTTATGGTACTTCTTGTTGTAGCTTCTTCTAAAAGATAGTAAATAGTTCCTCCTTCATCAACACCATATAATTTTAAATTCGCCTCTGTATCTGAAACTCTTTCTGTTACCACATCTGTAACCGTTGGATTCGCATAATCTGTAGCAAAGTCTTCACTAATAATATTTCCATTCGGAAGCGTAATATAAAGTCCATAAGAATTGTTTTTATAATAAGATGTTGTTAACGTATAAGTTTGATCGTCTTTGGTTGTTAAATGAAATAAACTAATGCTTTTCCCTGCGCCACAAATGACAGAAATATCATTTAAATTTAGTTGTACTGGTTCACTTAAAGTAAACGTCACACTTCCTTGCGTTCTAGATTTTACATCAACAATTCGAATTTGTGATTCTTTACGAATTAGATAATCTATATTCTCTGAAACTTCTGTTATTTGCGTTACTTCTGCATAAATTCTTGTATTATTCGCATTAATTTTTGTATTTGTAATAGTTCCATTTCCTGCTACTAAAGTATTTTCGCCATCATTATGAAAATGTGTAATGGTATTTCCTCCACTAATCCGAATTGTACTACTTTTCGCATTGGTTAAATTAGTAACAGAAGCATTTATGTTAATTTCTGTTCCCACTCCTACATTTTCAATAGAATCCACACTTTTGTTTACAGAAACAACACCACCTGTATTTAATGATACTCTTTCACTAGGAATATTTAAGACTACTTCCTCTGTAGCATGAACAGCAATACTTGAAACTTTTGTATCACTATTTATCTCTACATTACTACCAATAGATATATGATCCACACGACTTCCCTCAAAATTGATAGTAGCTCCTTCCAAGGCCTTATTTCTATTTTCAGAAACTCTCGCCTTCGCTGAAAAAGTACTTGCACTATTGGTCACTGTCATGCTTGCCATACTTGAATTCGTAATATCTAGTTGATACTTTGCTGGCTTTATTAAAGTGATACCTTTCTTTATTTTTATATTATCGAGAAGAATTTTTGTATTTTCTTCCACATCTGATGCAATCGTAATTGTATCATATTCTTTATTCATCACTTTATAGATACCATCTGTTAACATACTATTTGTAATTACTAAATCTTTATCTTCTTCCTCTGGAACTTCTGGTTCTTCTGGTAAGATAGGCTTTTCTGGTACAGTTGGTTTTTCCTCTGGTTTTGTACTGCCTCCTGTGGAAGAACCTGGTTTTTTATTTCCAGATTGATTTGGATTTGAATGAGAAGAATTTTGATCAGAATCAGCTAGTATTTCTTCAGAATCATCTTGTTCTAGATCTAAATCATCATTATGATCATCTTTTATATTCTCTTCATCCAAATTGTCTTTTTGATCCTCTTTTTTATCATCCTTAATTTCTGGTTTTTGTTCTGATGGTTGTAACTCCTTTTTATCTTGATTGATATAGTAAGTAGCGATACCGCCTGTTACTCCACCAAATAAAAGAACAAATAGAAATATTTTAACCCATTTTGTATCTCTCATACAAACTTCCCCCTTACTTCAATATTCGATATTATTCTTTCACATTTTTAAAAAAATGTCAAGTAGATAAAATTTTTGTAAAGTTATACATTTCCTATTTTACACAACAGAATATATATGTTTACAAACCCTATAATTAACTTATGAAAATCTGCGAAAAAGGTTACTCATTCTTGAAATTCCCAATCCATTGAATTCGCTAAATGGATTCCTTTATGGTGATCCATACAATAAAAAACTAGAATGTTCCCCATTTTCTAGCCTCATAACACTTATTTCACTTCTTATATCACACACATGATGATGCATTTCTTTTCAAAATTTCTTCATTCTATGCAGAAACATTAGCCAAATTCTGTATTCTAAATAGAAGAAAAATCCATCTAGCAAATTAACTGAATTCATTGTACCTTTTGGATAGAAAATAAAAAGTAGGACTATCTTTCGAAAAGAATAGATAGTAAAATCATTGCAACCCAAGTTTTCATGTTCAAGAATAAGTGGAAATAAAAAATCTCTTTTTTCCATTTTTTCACAAGTCTTCTAAACTTATATAAAAAGATTTCATATGAATAGAACAAGGAATAATAGTTCTAAAAGTTATTCAAAAAAGATTGTTCTTTTATATGATTATTTTCTACAAGTACTATAGATGTTTCCTATTATCGTTTATAAATTTTTTAAATCTTAACAGACTATGGTTATTATATTTTTAATAAAAGAAACCCAATCTGGATTTAAGGAGCACCTATTCGTAGATATTGATGGAAATCCACCAAATATTTTAATAACAAAAGAAAATGTAGATGAAAGATAGCTATGCATCACTAAGTATTCATTTCCTACAAATACTCAATTTTCTCTTCTTATCAAATATATTCGAACAACATATACAAGCAAAACAACTAAATATAATGCATCAATTAATTTCTTATAAATAATGGCATTACTGAGAATTACAAAACAAACGACTACGAATGCAAATACAACATACTGCTTGTCTGTGATTTTCAAAATGAATACCTCCTTATTTTCCACAACACATCGAATATATCACAGATAAAAAAAGATGGAAAGCTAGTTTCCAAATTTTCTATCTACAAATACCGACACTTTACACAAATTTGTAAAGATATGTCGTTTCTTGTTTACTCTAAGCCTTTTATTTTTTCACACCTAACTCTTCTAACTTCTTATCTTTATCTATACGTATAAATAAAGGTTCAGGGTCATTTAAAACTAGACCATCTGGTATTCCATTAAAGTCAATAGAGTTAATCCCTTTATTTTCTATATTTAACTGTTGAAAAATACGCTGAGCTGTATCAGGTAAATACGCTTCTAATAAAATAGCTCCACTTCGAATAGACTCCAAAAGATTATATAAAACTGTTCTTAAACGATCTTGTTTTTCTTCTTCCTTTGCTAAAATCCATGGCATTGTTTCATCAATGTACTTATTACTTCTTCTAAAAATATCAAATATAAGATCTATCGCATCAGCTACTCGTAAATCATTCATTTTCTCTTCTACTTTTTTAGGTGTTTCCAAAACAATTGTTTTTATCTCTTCATCGATCTCCTCACAAACATGAGGATTTGTAACAACCCCATCAAAGTATTTTTTAGACATGGAAATGGTACGATTTACTAAATTACCTAAGATATTGGCTAAATCCGAATTAATCCGTTCTATAAAAAGTTCATACGTAAATACGCCATCGGATGCATAGGGAATTTCATGCAACATATAATAACGAACTGCATCCACGCCAAATTCACGAACTAAATCATCGGCATACACAATATTTCCTTTCGATTTACTCATTTTATCTGCATTGAATAAAATCCATGGATGTCCAAAGATCTGTTTTGGAAGGGGTAGTTCAAGAGCCATTAACATAATAGGCCAATAGATGGTATGAAAACGTAAAATATCCTTACCAATCAAATGAATATCTGCTGGCCAATATTTTTTAAATTCTTCTGTTTGTTCTTTCAAATCATACCCTAAAAAAGTAATATAATTGCTTAGAGCATCAATCCATACATAAATGACATGGTTGTCATCAAAAGAAACAGGTACTCCCCATTTAAAAGAAGTTCTAGATACACATAAATCTTGTAAACCCGGTTTTATAAAATTATTGATAATTTCATTTTTTCTAGCCTCTGGTTTAATAAATGCATCATGACTCAAAATATATTCTTCTAATCTCTTAGCATATTTATCCAATTTAAAGAAATAAGCTTCCTCATTTTCTATTGTGACTTCTCTTCCACAATCAGGACATTTTCCATCTACTAATTGGGTTTCTGTCCAAAAAGATTCACATGGTGTGCAGTAAAGTCCACTGTACTCTCCTTTATAAATATCGCCTTGATCATAAAGCTTTTTAAATATTTTTGCTACAATTTCTTCATGTTTTTTATCGGTTGTACGAACAAATTTGTCATAACTTGTATTCATAACATCCCAAAGTTCTTGAATCTCTTTCGCAATCGTATCAACATATTCCTGTGGTGTAACGCCTTTTTCTTTTGCTTTTAATTCGATCTTTTGTCCATGTTCATCTGTTCCTGTTTGAAAATATACATCATAACCCATCAATCTTTTATAGCGTGCAATAGCATCTGCCAAAACAATTTCATATGTATTTCCAATGTGTGGTTTTGCTGAAGTATAAGCAATTGCTGTTGAAATATAAAATTTTTCTTTCATTTTCATCACCCTTTCAAAATAAAAAAAACGACTCATTCAAAGGACGAACAAGCCGTGGTACCACCTTAGTTTGTGAATAATCACCTTAAATACTTAACGCGTATACACGTTTTCTACTACCTATCGTAGAAACTGTTCCAGAACCATTCGAAATAGCTTTATTTATCTATTTCCCACCATATATAGACTCTCTTTAAAATGCCACTATTTTTCTTTCTTTCATCACATTCTCTACCGCAATTATAGCACATTTTTTTCTATTCTTCAAGATACTTCATAAAAAATTCTGTTGCAATACGAGCAATTTTTTGCTCTGTTTCGGTAATGGCATCTTCTGTTGAAAAAATGATAAATAATCCTTCTACTTCCCCTTCTACACAAATTGGCTCAATAACATATGTGCATTCTACCTCTTTATCTTCTAAAAAATGAATTGCTTTTTTATGTTTTTCTAAAATATTATTTCTGCGCGCAATAAATGTTGCTACTTCCTCATGAATGCCCTTTTCCAAATAATCCTTCTTACATTCTCCAGAAGCAGCAATGATATGGTCTTTATCTGTAACAAGAATATTACTTTTTAAAAGAGAGTATATGGAATCAGTAAATCGTTGTGCGAAATCTTTAATATTTTTTAAAGAAGAATATTTTCGCAACATGATCTCTTCGTTTTCCGTAATATAAATTTCAATACTATCTCCTTCACGAATGTGTAAATTCTTCCGTATTTCCTTTGGTATAACAATTCTTCCTAATTCATCAATTCTTCGAAATATGCCTGTTGCCTTCATAAAAACCTTCTTTCTCCATTCCAATTTAGCTAAGACAATGCTACAAATTTTTATCAATATCCTTTTCTATCTAAAATGTAACACTCTTTTTATAGTTTGTTAAAAATGCACTTAATTATACGAAACAAAACCATTTTTTTATGATATAATAACCTAGTTAGGAGTGATTTTTATGGAAAAAATTTACATTTTTGGACACAGAAAACCAGATACAGACAGTGTTACTTCTGCTATTGCTCTTTCGTATCTTAAAAACCAATTGGGTATGGATACAGAACCTCGTGTTTTAGGAGATATTAATAATGAAACAAAATATGTTCTTACTCATTTTGGAATCAGTGAACCAAAGTATCTAAATGATGTCAAATTACAAATTAAGGATATCAACTATCATAAAGATTATACAATTGATGAAAAGGTGAGTATTAAAGATGCCTATGATTATATGACAGAAAAGGAAATCACAGGTGTTCCTATTGTTAGAAATGGTAAATTTTTAAATTTAGTTACCGTTAAAATGATTACAAAACACCTGATTAATAATGATGTAAAACATTTAGAAACTTCTTTTACTAATATTTTGAAAACACTAGATGCAGAAGAAATTTTGAGGTTTGATGAAGAAATCAAGGGAAATATATCCGTTGCCTCTTACCGAAGTACTACATTTATGAATAGTGTCCTTTTAGGAGAAAATGATATTTTAGTTGTGGGAGATAGACATAGTATCATTGAATATGCAGCGCTTAATAAAGTAAAATTGATTGTCCTTACAGGAGATAGTTATATTAAAGAAGAGCACATTAAAATTGCTAAAGAGAATAAGGTTAATATTATTCGAACCAAAAAGGACACATTTATATCTGCACAACTAATTAGTCTTAGTAATTATATTTATACATTAACAAAAAACAATGCACCTTATACATTTGACTACAATGATTATTATGATGACTTTGTAGATAAAAGTTATAAACTAAGACATAATAATTACCCTGTTGTGGATAAAGAAAACAATTGTTATGGACTTATTCGTATTACAGATATTGATGATAAACAGAAAAAGAAAATCATTTTAGTGGATCATAATGAGGTAGATCAAACAGTAGATGGAATTGAGGAAGCCGAAATTTTAGAAATTATTGATCACCATAAAATTGGAAATTTTTCCTCTGTTATGCCCATTAGTTTTCGAAACATGCCTGTAGGAAGTACAAATACAATTATTTATAGAATGTTTGAAGAAAATAATATTGCCATTCCAAAACATATCGCTGGTTGTATGGTATCAGGTATTCTATCAGATACACTTTTATTTAAATCTCCTACAACTACAGAATTGGACAGGTTTGTAGCAGAGGAACTTGCCAATATTGCTGGAGTAGATGCTGAATCTTATGGATTTGAAATGTTAAAAGCAGGGGCAAGTTTAGAAGGAAAAACATTAGAAGAAATTGTATACACTGATTTTAAAAATTTCAATGTAGATAGTAAGAAAATCGCCGTTTGTCAAATTTTTATTATTGATTATGACGCCATTAAGAAACAAGAGGCTGACTATATTCAATTATTAAATACGATTGCTAAAAATAATGAATATGCACTTGTTTGTTTCTTAGTAACAGATATTATCAACAATGGTTCTTATATTTATTTTAATGAAGAAGCAGAAAATATCTTAAAGAATTGTTTTGATCAAAAAGACTTTAGACAAGGTATTTATATGGAAGATATTGTTTCTAGAAAAAAACAAGTCATACCAGCCATTGTAAATTATTTAGAAAAAAATTAAAACCTAGAAATGTAAACAGAATCCTAAAAGTTGGACGGTTTACAATCCTAGGCTTTTTTATATATTTTTATTGATAACATGAATTGGTTTCATCCTCGTTATTCTTAAAATTGGAATAATTCCTAAAAGAATAGATAATCCAAAATAGAAAAGGAATAAAAAAGAAGAACTCTCTTTTCCCATATAAAATGGATTGATACTTGATTCCACCTTTTTTCTATAGTAAGTATTCATTATAGTGAATAGAGGTTGACTAAAGAAAATCGTCATTAATGTGATAAAAAGAATAAGTATGACAAGGACTATATAAAACATCTTTATGATATCTTTATCCTCAACTCCTAAGGCTTTTAAAATACCAATTTGTCTTTTTGCATCCATAATATATGTAAAAAGAAAATAAGCAAAGAATAGTCCTGTAAAGAGAAGTATCATATAAAATAAGAAAATCATTAAAAAACGATGTTCTAAAATCCAATTCGAATAAATATTTAAATCATTTAGATAATGGCTATAAATTGTATAATTTTCTCCTAGCTTTTTTACATCTATATCTTCTATATGTTCTAAAACGCCTACTTTTTGATAAGTAAATGTATCATAAGAAGATAATATGTTTTTTGAAAATAAAGTATGTTGGTTATTAAAATAAGAAAATCCTGTTACACCAATAACTTCCACTTCATATTGTTTAGAAGGTTTTATATTTTGACCATCTATATAAATTTCTAAGTTTTCATAAATAGAAAAATCACCTTTTATCCCTATATATTGTTCTAAATCCATTTGTTCAATGAACTGTTTTTCTGCCTCAAAAAGATCTTGAAAAGAATTCCTTTGTATATATTTTTCTATCTCTTCTAAATAGGTTAATTTATCTGGAAAGAGTTCTACTATGTTTAAAATCACTTGATTTTCTTTTAATGTAGAGGTTTCTTTCCATTCAATACCATTATAATATTCTATTTTTTCATGGATAGAATCGTTATTTTGAAGTATTTTCTTTACATATGGCAATTTAAAAATATATTGATTACTTGTATCCAATCCTATACGAGTTTGTCCTTGTAATGAAGAAATGAAATCACCTTTGACATAAATTTTATCTCCATTCTCTTTTATAATCCCAGTCACTTGCATGGTATCTCCACTAAAAGCGTAAGTCTTATTCAAAAAATCCTCATATTTTTTAGGAAACTGGATGTGTCCTATAGAATCGTATACACCATATTTCATCATTTTATCAGCCAAAGCGGTTGAAATAATCACTTCCTGTTGGCTAACGGGAATTTCACCTATCAAATTTTCAACAAAAGAAAAATTTTCTATTTCAATAAATTCTAATTCATCCAAATCTTCTTCGAATAATCCATTTCCCCTTTGTGGAATACTCTCATTATGGAATAGAGATATAAAGGTATTATTCATTTGATTGGTATAAATAGTTCCTACCGAATTTCCAACTCTCTTTTTAAGAATCGCAATATCTTTTGTTTGCATACTTCCCTTCGTTTTACGAATTTCAATTGTCTTTTCTTTATCTGTTTTTAATAATTCTAAATGATTTTTGTTTTGATCATAAGAATAAGCAACATAAGCTATATTTAAAAGCATACTAGTTATAAATAACAGAAGTATAGATAAAAATAATTTTACTTTACGATGAAATAAGAATTTTGCCCCTAATTTAAAAGCTTCAAAAAGAGATAATTTTGCTCTTTTTTCTTTATAAATTCCTATTTCATTTTCGCATGGCTTCCCGTTATCATTTACGATTTTTCCATCCTCTATTTCAATCATACGATTCGCATATTCTAGGGCATATTCTCTATTATGTGTTACAAATACAACTAATATTTCCTCACTTATTTCTTTTAATAAATTCATGACTTCTTTTCCTGTTTTACTATCTAATGCACCTGTTGGTTCATCAGCAAATAGAACTTTTGGATTTTTTATAAGAATGCGAGCAATACAAACTCTTTGCTTTTGCCCTCCTGATAATTCGCTTATCTTTCTATTTTCGTATCCCTCTAATCCTAATTTTTTTAATAATTCTTTTACTTGCTTTTTATTTTTCCTCTTACCCTCTAATCGTGCTACTAAATGAATATTCTCATAAACAGTACATTCTTCTATTAAATAAAATTCTTGAAAAATGAATCCTACATAACTATTTCGATATCGAGTATATTCCTTTGAATGGAAATTTTTTGTACTTTTTCCATCAACAAACATCTCTCCAGAATCATAAGAATCTAATCCACCCATTATATTTAATAGCGTGCTTTTCCCACTTCCGCTTGTTCCTAAAATAGAAACCATTCCCTTATTTGGTAAGGTTAGATTAATACTATCTAAAGCCTGTACTTTTTGACCCTTAATTTTATACTCTTTTTTTATATTTCTTAATTCTATCATACATTTCTCCTAAATGCTTTCTATACTTTACCCCTATTATAACACATACAACAAAAAACCAAAAAAGATAGTGCCAAAAGGCATACATACGTAAACCCATGAAAAAATACCTATATATATTAATAAATAAAATATTATTTCCATAAGAATAAATGAAAATCAATATTCCTAAAAAATAGTTATCACTCTTTACTTTACATTGTTTATCAACAGTCACTAGAAAAATAAAAAGGGAATGTAATACTAATAACAAAAATAGTTGAAATATAGTAATGAGAAGAGAGAATAAAAAATTTTGTCCTCCTAAAGTTAAGGCTATAAAAAATCCTAAAATGAAAACGATACAGCAAATAATGCCATTATAAAAGAGAAGCTGCTTTACAAAAGAAAACAAGTTTTCTATTTTTTCTTTCTTTTTAAATAACAATCTATTTGTAAAGAAGATACAACTTAAAAATACAAATACATTCTGATAACATGCTGAAATAGGGAGAGGATTCACATCTCGATTACAATACAAAACACTAAAAATAGTTATTGAGTTTAACAATGTAAATAAAAGGACATTTATATTTTTTCTCATAGACACTTCCTCCTTTTTCGATAAAAATAAACACTGCTATTTAAAATGATTAGATTCAAAAATAATAATAGAGGGGTGGAAACGCTTTCATAAGAACCTGCTAATAAAATAGAACTAGGATCTAAATACAAAAATTGATCACCAAATAAATCAATTAAATTTCCAACATTTACAATTAAAAATAAGTATAGAATTATGAAATAATAGTAAACTTGTATTTTATTTTTAAATAAACTTGAAACAAGAACTCCAGAAGCTACATAAATAAAAGGGATAAAAAGAAAACAGATTCCACCATTTATAAGATAATAAAGATAAATATGGTATTTATAAAAATCTTGTCCAAATAAATCTAAAAATAAAGTTCTAGTAATATAATTTGTATAATTTCCATTCGTAATAAAAAAGATAAAACTAAAAAACAATAAATAGGCACTAAAAATAGAAAAGGAAACTTTTAAAGAAAAAGAAAAAATCAATTTTATATTTTCTTCTCTTTTTTGTGTGAAATAAAGGATAGAACCTACAACTGAAAAAAGAGGGAAAATCAACTGGAAAATATTTGTAGACCAAATCATGATATAATCAAATTTCCATTCAAAATTGATCCACCAATCCCGCATCAATAAAAATATGTTTTTTAAATGGGAATAAGGATAGATATTCATAATCTCCTGTCTATAATTTTCACTAAATACGTAACGATAAGTAGCATAAAAGATCCCCATCTCAAAAAGAAGAGAGAAAAAGAATATTCCTAAAATGGATAAGAATAGACAAATATATGTCTTTTTTTTCATGAAATCACTCATTTCTAATAGCTTCTACTGGTTTTAGTTTTGCTATTCTTAATATAGGTAAAATGCTTGCTATGGTTATACTTATTATTAAATAGAATAAAAGGAATAAAAGAATTCTTATATTAATATATAAAATTAAAGAAGTACTAAAATAATGTCTATCAAGATAAGGCATAATTGTTTCTATTCCAACTAGACTTAAGAAGAATAAAATAACTATCAAGAAAATGATTTGAATCAAAAATATTTTAAATATATCTTTTTTTCTTGTTCCTAGTGAACGTAGTATTCCTATATTTTTCTTGTAATCTAAAACATTACTCATCATAAAATTACTAATTAATGCGAAAGATAGAAGCAAAAGGACCAAAAATAAATTTATAACTAGACCTTTGACTTTAATAATACTCCTGTAAGTACTATCACTTGTTTGAAAATAAATACTATTCACTACGTATTCTCCCTCATAAGGAAATGTGCTAAAGATTTCTTTCAATTCATTATAATCATCTTCATAAACGATCATTCCTTTAAAACTTAAATAGTCTTTTTGATACTCTTTTAATAGATTTTTTGATACTAGGTTACTATAACTACTTGTCGTATCTATAATTCCAATGATCTTTAAATTCGTATATACTTTGTCATAGTTCTCTTTTCTTTTAAAGTACATCCCAAAATCCCATGTATTTTCATAAATTTCTAGTCTTAGTTCTTTTCCTATTACCTTTTTGGTAGGAAGTTTTTGAAGAAAAAACTCCTTTTTTACTTCTTCTATAGGGCGATCAGGGTATTTTGCAACATAGGACTGTAATGCATAATAATAATTATCATAAAAAGCACTCATATTTACTAAAACTTCATCGTCCTTTAAAGTATCTATTTTCTTCCATTCTTTTCCATCATAGTATGTAACAGGTTCACGTATATAATCTATTCCTATTAAGTTTTGATTATCCATTTTCAATTCTATAACATTGTGATCACTATCAATTTCTCGATTGATAGGATATTTCATATTTTTAATAAACGCTTGACTCATATATACTTTATTATATAATTGCCTTTGTTTGTCATATAACTTATTTTCAAGAATTCTTATTTTATGTGGTATATGATCCCAATCTCCAAAAATATATTTTTTTAATTCTTCATAAGGACGCAAATCATAATCAATTATTCCAACGATTTTACAAGAGTTATAACTTCCAAATTGAAACGTTTTTGAAGAATTTACCAGTTCCTCATAACTTTTTGGATAATAAACTCTATCCTTTTTATACTCATAAATCCCATACTTGATCATTAAATCTGCTACATAATTTGATATCATAATTTCTTGATTGTGAATAGGATATTTTCCTATTATATTCTCTTCAATGGGCAATTCCTTACCTCTATCTTCTATCTCTACAAATTCCAATCGCATTCGATTATCTGTATACAAATCGGTCGGTTCTTCTTCTGAATCATTGAACATATCTTCTTGTATATATACATTTATATTGAAAAATGGGGCTACATCAGGATTTTCATCTATTTCATATAATGGATACGATGGACTATTTAATTTGGATTGTATATAATCTTTATCATCCTTATGCATTGGAAAAAAGTGGTTATAAACAATCTTTTCACCATGTTGCATTTTATTAATCACTATAGTATCAATATTTTTATTTTTTAATATTGCAAAGTGTTGTTCATCTACATCATATCCAAATATAAAATAGGCATAGATTAAAAACATACTCGATAATGTCATCAGTAGAATTGATATACTTAATCTTATTTTATGGTGTGTTAATAATTTCCTGCCTAGTTTAAATGCATACTTAAATGGTAACTTTGCTTCCTTACTTTTATATTCTATCTTCTCTTTTTCAATTTCTTGTTGTTCTTTTGTATCTTTTATGATTTTTCCATCCTTTAACTCTATGATTCTTTCTCCATACTCTAACGCATACTCTCTATTATGTGTTACAAATACTACTAATATTTCCTTACTTATTTCTTTTAATAAGTCCATCACTTCTTTTCCTGTTTTTCTATCTAATGCACCTGTTGGTTCATCGGCTAAGATTATTCTTGGCTCTTTTACTAAAATACGAACAATTCCTACTCTTTGCTTTTGTCCTCCTGATAATTCATATATTTTTCTATTCTCATACCCCTCTAATCCTATTTTTTTTAGTAGTTCCTTGATATGTTCTGGGTTCTCTTTCCCCTTTTGTAGTTGTTCTACTAAAGCTATATTTTCATAAACTGTATATTCTTCTATCAAACAAAACTCTTGAAAAATGAATCCTACATAACTATTTCTATATTTCGC
>CATOJL010000004.1 GCA_951800155.1 uncultured Bacilli bacterium
ATGTAGAAGATATAGATTATAGAAAAGGAAAATTAAAATGATGGTGAAGAGGAAGAGTTAGAATAGGTATGTTATTATTCCAATTCAATATATGTTAATAATCAAGGATATTACTCAAAAAGGGTATTGACAAACAGATAATTACATTATATAATTTATCTTGTATTCAAAGGAAAGAAGAAGTTCCACTTCTCACCCGATTGCGAAAAGCTCTGGGTAAAAAGCTAAAATTCATAAAGATTATAAAAGTTTACATTCTATCCTAGTTTATATGTGATCTGTTCTAAAGAATTAGATAAATTCTTAGGAATTAATCATAGAGTATATGTGAAAAATGAAGACTTATAAGAAATAAATATGATAATAGCAAAGTGGACCTTCGGTTCACTTTTTTATGGAGGTGTTAGGTATCGCAAATAAGGAGAAGGATTTGTTTATTAATGAGCAGATTCGTGCGAAAGAAGTTATGGTCATAGGACCAAATGGTGAACAATTAGGCATTAAAAGTATTCAAGATGCTAGGACGTTAGCAACATATGCAGGATTTGATTTAGTCATGATGAGTAATGGAAATCCTCCAGTGTGTAAAATTATGGACTATAATAAGTTTAAATACGAAAACAAGAAAAAACAAAAAGAAAATTTAAAGAAGCAACGAGAAACGAATCTAGAGGTAAAGGAATACAGACTATCTGTAACCATTGATGTGCACGATTTTGATACGCGTGTACGTAACTCATCGAAATACCTAGAAAAAGGACATAAGATAAAAGTTTCTGTTAAGTTCAAAGGAAGAGAACTTGCTCATCCTGAACGAGGTAGGGATGTGCTTATGCGATTTGCTGAGGCGACAGAGGCTTTGGCAGAAGTTGAACAAAAACCAAAATTAGATGGTAAGTTTATGACAATGGTACTTGCACCTAAAAAAGATAAGTAGGAGGATTAGTAATGGCAAAGAATAAGATGAAAACACATAAGGCTACAAGTAAAATATGTAAGGTTAGACCTGGTGGAACAATTAAAATTGGTGTTTCAAAAGCAAATCATAATACAGGAAAACAATCATCAGCTTCAAAACGAAACAAGAGAAAAGGCGGAACTTTAAGTTCTTCAGATTACAAAAGACTTAAAGATGTTTTAGGAAAGTAGGGATTTAAATGGCAAGAGTTAAAGGTGGCACAATACATCGTGCACGTCGTAAAAAAGTAATGAAACAAGCCAAAGGATATTTTGGTAGTAAGCATAGATTATATAAGTCTGCAAAAGAACAAGTTATGCATTCAGGGGCATATGCATACCGTGATAGAAGACAAAAGAAAAGAGATTTCAGAAAACTTTGGATTACACGTATCAATGCTGCATGTAGAGAAAATGAGATCAGCTATTCTAAATTCATGAATGGACTTAAATTAGCAGGAGTGACAGTAAACCGTAAAATGCTTGCAGAAGTTGCAATTGATAATCCAGAAACTTTTACAAATTTAGTTTCTATTGCTAAATCAGCTTTAAATGGAGAAGGAAAAGCTCCTAAAAAGGAAACAAAAGAAGTTGCCAAGAAAATTGTAAAAGAGGATATAGTAAAAGAAACGAAGGAAGAGGAAACTGATTTAGCAAAAAAAACCGTAGTTGAGCTTAAGGAATTAGCAAAACAAAAAGGAATTGAAGGCTATACAACAATGAAAAAAGCAGAATTAATAGATGCTTTAAAATAATTCATTCAGAACAAAGAAAAAGGGTAGATAAAATACTCTTTTTTCTTTGGTAAATTGTTACTGAGAAGCATTTTTATATACTTGTTAAAAGAAAAAGCAAATGCTATAATAATTACAAGGGAGAAAAGATATACATGACAGAGAAAATTTTAACGATTATAGAAAAAGGAGATTATCGGATTCCATTTCAATTGTTTAAAAATTATAAGGCTTTTGGATTAACGGAGAAGGATTTGATTTTTTTAATCTATTTCATCAATGAAGAGAAGAATTTTAATCCTAAAAAAATGTGCTCTGTTTTAGGATGTTCACAAATAGAACTTTTAGAAGAAATTGACAACTTATCTTCGAAAGGAGTTTTAGAATTAAAGTTGACAGATACACAACCAAAAGAAGAGATGATTCTTTTGGATAATCTTTATAAAAAATTAGTTACTTCTATTACACAAATGGATTCTATTTCTTACGAAGAAGAAAAGAAAACTATTTATGATTTATTCGAACAAGAATTTTCTAGGACTTTATCGCCAATTGAGTATGAACTTATTGGAGGTTGGTTAGAAGCAGGTTATAGTGAGGAAATGGTTTCTTTAGCTTTAAAAGAAGCTGTTTATAATGGAGCTACGCGACTTACCTATATTGATAAAATTTTATATGATTGGAAAAAGAAGGGAATTCAAAACAAAGCAGATTATGAAAAAGAGAAGATGCGTTTTCAAAATAATAAAAGGGAGATAAAACCAAAAAAGGAACTTTTGGATTATGACTGGTTAAATGAAAAATGTGAATAGAATTTTAGAATATTTTGATGAACTAATACCCAATCCACACTGTGAACTTGTATATCATAAAGACTATGAACTTTTGATTGCTGTGATGTTAAGTGCACAGACAACAGATAAAAGAGTAAATCAAGTGACAAGCGTTTTATTTCAAAAATACCCAACATTAGAATCTCTTTCGAAGGCCAATATTTACGATATCGAAGAAATAATAAGGCCACTGGGAACTTTCAAAAGGAAAGCTGTCAATGTGCAGGAGATTGCTTACCGTTTATTGAAAGAACAAAATGGAAAAGTTCCTAGTGATAGAGCCTATTTAGAAACCCTTGCAGGGGTGGGACGAAAAACGACAAATGTTGTTTTATCTGAATTATATCGTGTTCCCGTTATGGCTGTTGATACACATGTAGAAAGGGTTAGCAAACGATTAGGCTTAGCAAAGCCACAAGATCATGTACTCGAGGTTGAAAGAAAGTTGACAAGAAAGATACCAAAAGAAAGAATTCCGAGTACCCATCATCAATTTATTTTGTTTGGAAGATACTATTGTAAAGCGATCTCTCCCTTATGTGAAAATTGTAAATTAAAAGATATTTGTAAAAAAGAAAAACTCTCTATTTGAGAGTTTTTATGGTATAACAATTGTTCTTTTCAAAACATTGGTGAAATCTTTATACGTAATGGTATATTCTGCTGTATATGTTCCAGGTGTATTTAATAAATCAATTGTGATTTCTCCATCAACACTATTTATATATTTTGTTGTAATGGTTGCATTTAAAGTAACATCCTTATCATCTTCAAAGACAGAAACGCCATCTTCTGTATACGCACCAGTCCAAACATATGGATTTGTTCCAATAAGTTCAGCTCGAATGATAGGCTTTACATTTCCTAATTCTAATTTAACGGTTGTTCCATCACTTGCATTGGAAGAAAATATAGAATAAGAGGATTTAATGATATAAGTATCGGTTGAGTTTGTTGTTACTTGGAAAGAAGAAGTTGTATTTGCTGTTGTATCAATAAGACTTAAAGTTCCATCTGCACCAACTGCGTATATTTTATATACCACAGAACCAATATACTTATTATTATATTCTTTTCGCTCATTTAGCGGAATGGCTGTGTTTTTCCAGAAGGTAGAAAAGAATTTTTGTAATGCTTCCTCATCAATTGCCTCTGGTGTCTTAATTGGTGTCCATGAGAGAGTAGCTGTATTATTTTCAACAGAACCTTTTGCATCTGTTACATTTTCCAATTTAGCATATCTTGTTGATACTTCTGTAGGTTCCGTTCCTTTTTTAAATAACTCTGTAACCTTCATATCACTTGGTGTAAATTCACTTGGAAGTTTTGCTGGATAAGTTTCATTTTCAATTTCCACTTTGATAACACTACTTGGCATTTTAATGTCTGATCCTTTTTTAAAGAATCCTTGCGCTACTTTTTGAAATAATTTTCTATGATAAATTTCATTTCCCATATTGAAACATTTCTTACAGTAGTTTGGTTTTGAAGAATCTTTTGTTTGATGTACTGTTTCATATCCATACCAAACAGAAATCGTATAATCAGGGGATACACCATTTACCCAGTAATCATTGATTGCATTTGCAGGAATTCCTTTTGCTTTCTTGGTGGCCTCATCAAAATTTGTCGTTCCCGTTTTTGCTCCATAAGTGGCACCATTCACATTATATTGATTTCCTAGACCATATTTTGCAGAAGATTTTAGCATATCATACACCATATAGGCTGTATCTTCTCCCATGGCTCTTTTTTTGTTGCTTTTATTTTCAATCGTTTCTCCTGTGTTTCGGAAGGTAACTTTTGTATAGCTGTATGGTTCGATATAGTAACCTCCATTTCCAAAGGAAGCATAAGCTGCTGCCATAGCAAGAGGGGATTCTCCTGTGTAACCACCAATGGAATGGGCTTCGTGAATACTTCCTCCACTGCCTTCTGGATGTAGTCCTAAGTTAGTTACAAATTTTTTCACATTTTCATTTTTATTCATTTGGAAAGCTTTTAGAGCAGATATATTTCTAGAATGCGCTAAGGCGGTTCGAGCGGTTACGAAACCTTCATATTTCATATCCCAGTTATTGATTGTTTTTCCATTGGAATAGGTATATTTTTCATCGACAAATGGATCATAGGTTGACCAATTTTCATATTCAATACCAGGACCATAATCGTATAATGGCTTGGCAGTGGAACCAATTTGATTTTTGGTATCAACAGCAGTATTAAATCCACGTTTTACTGTTTTTTCAGGTCTTCCTCCGCCTATTGCCTGAATAGCGCCTGTTTGTGTATCAATTACTGCAATTCCTGCTGTAACTTCTTCATTTTCCCATTTCCATGATTCACCACTCATAATATCATTAATATAATTTTGCTTATCAGGATCCATTGTTGTCCAAATTTCCATGGCATTTGCGTATGGATTTCCATTTTCTTTAAAATCTTCTTCTAATTCAGAAATAAGTGCATTGATAAAAGATAAATATTTTGTTTCATCTTCCGAATCACTATGTTTTTTTACTAATAAATCTGTAACAGGAATAGCTAAAGCTGCTTTTTTCTCTTCTTCGGTAATATAACCATGTCGTACCATTAAGTTTAATACAGTTTTACGACGTTGCTCTGTAGCTTCTGGATTGACTAATGGGTCATATTTTCCCGGAAGTTGGAAAAGCCCTGCTAAAATGGAAGCTTCTGCTAAGTTGATATCACTTACAGATTTTCCAAAATAGGTTTGTGAAGCTTGTTCAACTCCATAAGCTCCCCCTCCTAAATAGTACGAATTAACATAAAATTCCATAATTTCTTGTTTTGTATATTTTTTTTCAATTTGTTCTAAAGACATATAAACATCGGTGAATTTACGAATAATTCCTTTCATTCCTTTTGATGTTTTATCTTGTGAAACATCGTTTTTAGAAACTTGCATTGTAATTGTAGAAGCTCCTCCTGCATCAATGCCAGCTAATTGTTGAAGAGTTGCTTTGATGAATCTTGCCCAGTCTACACCACTATGTTCAAAAAATCTGGAATCTTCAGTAGCAACAATCGCATTAATTAATACTTCAGGTAGATCCTCATAAGTTATATTCTCCCTTTTTTGTGCTCCCAATTTTGCAAATGCATTTCCATGAACATCATATAAAACAGAAGATTCCTGTTTATATAAATTATTTGGATTGAACGTAGGAGCATTTTTAGCGATATAATTGATGAATAAACCAACTGCTATGAATCCTAAGAAACAGCAGATAAAAAAGATAACGATTAGAATTTTTATGATTTTTTTCCACATTTTCTTCTTTTTCTTGTCTTTTTTCTTTTTTTCTTTGCTCTTTTTCTCCTTGCTCTTTTCCTTTTTAGGAGGTTCTCCTTTTTCCTTTACTTCTTTTGCTATTTTCTGTTTTGGATGATTTATATGAGTCTTTTTTTCTTTTTTCTTTACTTTTTGAATAAGTAGGGGTGCAAATAGAATTGCATCACAAGAACCTATAATCAAAAAAGAAAGAAATGGATTTATAGAAATACATCCTAAAATAAAGGCTGCTAGACTTACAATTCCAATAATAATATTTTCCTTATTCTTTTTCATAAATTCTTTCATACGCTTTCTCCTTTAAAAAATAGAGTATCAATGCTTTCTAAATAATCGAGTCGTGGTTGATACTTTTCTTTAATTATATGCCCTTTTTCTTCAAAATAGGAAAGAGGGATCGATTTTCTTTTCATCGTTTCTAAAAATTCTAAGAAATCCTTTCCTTCTAATAGAAAAGTTTTATTATACTTTATGAAACGTATGATTAAAAAACCAATACCCCCGTGTTTCATAATCAATTTTAAATGTTCTATTTGATGAACATGAATATTTGCTAAAGGAAAATAATCAAGTTTCGTTTCTTTCGCTTCAAAGTCAATATATTTTCCTCTATATACACCATTATAATCGGTTGTAGAAGGTGTTTTGAAATAGGCCTCTTTAATCACTGCTTCTATTCGTGATGGATAATCTACTTTGGAAATAGTAATTGGAGTTGGCTTTTTATAAATGACAGCTCTATTCTGTAATCTATAAAATGTATTTGTATCGTTTAAGTCATTTTCTAAGCACATTCCTCTATTTCCATAAAGAATTGATTTTTTGCCTTCTTTAAAACCTCTTACATAGTGCATTGCAATCACCATTTCTATTATACTATAAGTATCCCTTTTTGCAAACCCAAACACTAGTTTTTTCTAATTTTGTCGAAAACAGCAAATGGTTTTTAAATTATGGTAAAGTAACATCAGGTGATGGTATGAAGGATAAGAAATTGATAGAAGTAAATACCCTATTTGATTTGATGATAGAAGATGTGAGTTATATTAAACGGTTTACGATTTCAAATAGTATTAAAAAATGAGGTTGCTTTCTAAGGGAGGAAATGGTAAAATAACAGTACCTAGGAGGTATAGATATGGTTTTAGAACTACAATTATTTGGTAGAGCATATGAGGTAAGGAAAGCGAGTATTCAAAAAACAGGAGCTTTAAAGGCGAAATTATATTCTATGTATGCAAGAGAGATTTATGATGTAGCCAAAAAGGGTGGAGCGGACCCAGATGGAAATTTATCTCTTAGAAGATTATTAGAAAAGGCCAAAAAGGAGCAAGTTCCGGGAGATATTATAAAAAGGGCATTGGATAAAGTAAATAGTGGAATTGATGAATCTTACATGACAGTGCGCTATGAGATTTTTGGACCGAGTGGTTCAACTATGATAGTGGAATGCTTGACAGATAATGTAAATCGGGCCATTTCGAATGTAAAGACAGCTCTAAATAAGTGCAAAAGCAAAATGGGAGTTGAAGGAAGCGTTTCCTTTAATTATGATCATTTATGTATTGTCGGATTTAAAGGTTTAAGTGAAGAGGAGGCTTTAGAAGCTACTTTAGAGATGGGCATTGAAATTGTTGATATTGAAATAGAGGAGGAACTCGTTGTTCTTTATGGAAATCCACAAGACTTTAATGCAATAAAGGATGCAATAGCTAAAAAAATTCCAAACATTGCGTTTGAAATTGATGAAATAACGATGTTAGCGAAAGAAAAGGTTACACTAAAGGAAGAGGATTTAGACATATTTAATCGTCTACTTTCTATGTTAGAAGAAGCAGAAGATACAAAATGTATCTATCATAATGTTATTTTATAAGAATTGATAGGTTGAATTTTTTCCTGAATGATTAGTGGAAAGGTTCTATTTAGATTCTTCTTTAAAAAGGGAAGATACATCAGTGTCTAATGCTTTCGCTAGTGTTAGCATAACTGTTAGGGTCACATTTTTGTATTCGTTTACATTTTCAATTTGCTTTAAGTAGGAAAGACTAATATCACATTTCTCTGCTAGTTGTTCTTGAGTAAGATTTTTACGTTTTCTATTCCGTCTTATGTTACGTGCAAATAAGCTATATTGCTCGTTTAAGTCTTTATTTGTTATCATCTTACCACCTACGCTTTTATTCTCTCATACAAAAATTTGGTTTACAGTACACTATTAGTATACCCTTCATGCAACTTTATGATATACTGTTTGTTGGGAGGCATTTGGATGTATTTAAAATTAAAAGCTTTGAGAAAGAAAAAAAAATATACAGTGACTGATATGGCAAGTTTTTTACATATAAGCCCAGCTTATTATTCACAATTAGAGAATGGAAAACGAAAGTTAACATATAAACAAGCTGTGGATATAGCTAAGATCTTTAAAAAAAAGCCAGACCAAATTTTTTATTCAGAAGATGTGTAAAAGCATCTTTTTTTGTATCTTATTGTCTTTTGTAGAGGATGTTTGTAAATCCATTAGAAATTCTTTTTTGTTTACATTATATGTGATTTAATTTAAAGCATTTGAAAAAAATATTTATCAAAATATAGTAGTTTTTTTACTATTTCTTTGTGTCAAAAATAGTAAAATGAATTTCTTCTTTTACTGTACTATGTTATTCAATTCAATTTTTGTTTTTACTTGTCATGTATGAATCACAACATTTGACAGAATCACATATTTCTATATAATAGTGTATGTATATGGTTTAGGGGGAAAATATATGTTAAAACAAGATGTAGAAAAAATGGAGAGATTGCTTCATTTGGAAAAATCACTTGCAAATCTTTATCAAGAACAAATGCAATTAGAAAAAGAAAAGAAAACAGATAGTAAGGCTTATAAACAAAATCTTTCTTATTTCGACTTCATTCATTCTATAGAACATAAATTAGTAAAGGAAATATACGAGAAAAGCAAAATAGATGACATTTTGGAGCTTTTTTTTGATGTAACCCAACAAGATATTTTGATGAATGTCCTTACCTTTTCGAATCGGTTTGATGTAAAAAGTCGTGTCCTTCTTTTGTTTATGGATTGTTATTTTAAAGATGAAATGGATACAGAGATTCAAGAGGAAATCGATAAGGTAAATTCCTGTAAAACGTATTATATTTATGAACAGATTATATTAAAAAATGTAATTCGTTTAGCAGATATTCATA
The DNA here is from genome assembly GCA_951800155.1 of uncultured Bacilli bacterium. Lineage (GTDB taxonomy): Bacteria > Bacillota_I > Bacilli_A > RF39 > UBA660 > CATOJL01. Next base: position 9,054 of record CATOJL010000004.1, read on the forward strand.
GTGATGATAATCTTTATAAGGATATGTATCTTACCTTAAAATATAATGGTATTTATACATATGCCAATTTATTTGAACATCCGTTTGAAACCAGTTTTGCTACAAATAAGGATATAGCAGCTTTCTGTTTTCTTTACCGAATGTCTTTTAAAAAAACAGAGAAAGAAATAGTAGAAATATGTAGAGATGAGGTACAATTTTTTCTACAAGAATGGAAAGAATTAGTAGATGGTGGAATTGCACATAGAGAACTTCTAGGAATTGACCAAGCAACATTAGAATTTTATTTTCAACTGCTTTATGATAAAGTGGATGCCCATTTGATGTGTGTAGATGAGGACAGTTTCTGTTTTTTACGAAGGTATTTAGAAACTTTAACTGTTAACGTTTATCAAAAAAATGGTATATCTTCTCTTTTCGATAAAATAGAAGGTTTAAAGGGTTCTTTGCACAAAAAAAAGGGGCATGTCTTTGTGAAAAAAAATTTATTTTCTAATATAGAATTTTATGAGTAAGGAAAGAAAACAATATTATTTCACCTATAATGCAGATGATGTACTTAGGCATAAAGAATGTGTATATTCTATTTTTTCTTCCATTACTTTTATTTGTAATATAAGAAGTATATGAAAAATTTAGAAATAGAAAAACAGGGGAAACCTTGTTTTTCTTTTATACACTTGTTAAAATAAGAATAGAAACTAGTTTAGAAAATTAGGGTAGATGCTATTGAAGTGAGGTGTTGGAAATGAATAAGAATCAAAAAAAACCAGAATTACTTGTCCCTGCAGGAAATATGGGAGCTTTAAAAGCGGCTATTTTGGCAGGATGTGATGCCGTTTATTTAGGTGGTAAACATTTTGGAGCACGTAGTTTTGCGGGAAATTTTAGTGATGAAGAAATGCTAGATGCTATTTCCTATGCCCACCTTTACGGTGTTCGTGTTTATGTGACGATGAATACCCTTATCTATGAAGAAGAGGTAAAAAATTTTATAAATTATGTTGATTTTTTATATAAACATGGTGTAGATGCTATTATTATACAAGATATTGGTATGTTAGATTTAGTAAGACAGATTTATCCAGATTTAGAACTCCATGCTTCTACGCAAATGCATATTCATAATGAAGAAGGCGTTAAATGGATGGAAGAGCTTGGATTAAAACGTGTTGTTTTAGCTCGTGAATCACCAATATCTTTAATAAAAAAGATCAAAGAAACAACCAATATTGAACTTGAAATTTTTATTCATGGGGCTCTTTGTGTCAGTTATTCAGGACAATGTTTAATGAGTAGTCTATTGAATGGTCGAAGTGGGAATAGGGGGACTTGTAGCCAGTGCTGTAGAATGCCTTATGTGTTGAAAAGCAACGGGAAAGTAATAAATCAAGATAACTATGTCTTGAGTCCAAAAGATTTGTTAGGGCTTCCTACATTAGAAAAATTGATAGATATAGGGGTAAATTCTTTAAAAATAGAAGGAAGAATGAAAAGAAAAGAGTATGTTTATGTAGTGACTAAATTGTATCGAAAAGCCATTGATTCTTATTTTGAAAAAGGGAGAATAGAAATTGCAGAGGAAGAAATAGAAAATTTAAAGAAAATATTCAATCGTGGATTTACAAAAGGCTTTCTAAATGGGGAGGACAGTATAGATTGGATTCATGAAAAAAGACCAAATCATATGGGAATTCCCATTGGCAAAGTTGTAAAGGTGGATAGAAATTTAGTGACAATAACATTAACACATCCTCTTCATCAAGAAGATGGAATACGCATTTTAGGAAATAAAGAGGATATAGGGTTAACGTTAAATAAGATTTATAAGAATAAAAAATTAGTGAATGGGGCTAAGAAAGGAGAGGTAGTTTCTTTTTATGTAAAAGGGAGTGCTGAGGTTGGATCGATGGTTTTGTTAACGACAGATATAGAGCAAATAAAATGTATAGAGCAAGAATTACAGCAGGAAAAGAGGAAAGTAGCAATAGATGGTTATTTCCTATGTAAAGAGGGTAAATTAGCGCTTACGGTGTGTGATGGAGTAAATCAAGTAAGCGAAGAGAGTGCTTTCCTGCCAGAAAGAGCCAAAAAGAGTTCTACTTTAAAAGAGAGAATTGTCACCCAAATAAAAAAAACAGGGAATACTATTTTTTATTTTTCTACATTGAAATGTGATATAGAGGGAGATCTATTTGTCAGTATCCAAGCCTTAAATGAACTAAGAAGAAATGCTTTACAAAAATTAGAAAGGAAAAGAATATATAAAATTCCTTATCGAAGGGAAGAGTACAATCGAGAGGTTCCTACATTTCATGAGGAGCAAGGTGTTGTCTTTTATATCCATTCACAAGCAAATGTAAAGGATGTAAAGGCAGAGTATATTGTTGACGATCTACATCTATACAAACAGTTGATAAACAAATGTAAAGTGTATTTACGCCTTCCTAGAGTGAATGAAGAAATACCTACCTTAGATTGTAATCTATTAGTCACTGAATTAGGAAGTCTTTATAAATACAGAAATGCATATACTGACTTTTCCTTTCATGTAGTAAATTCTTATTCGGTTGCTTTTTTACATGCAATGGGAGCGAGGAGAGTTACCTTATCTTATGAATTAAATGACTATCAAATTGAAAATATGATTTCAGCTTACAAGAAGCGGTATGGAGCAATGCCAAATTTAGAATATATTGTTTCTTCCAAACCAGAGGTTATGGTTTTAAAATATAATTTGTTAAGAGATAACAAAGAAGGTATTTTGTTAGATATTCAAAAGCATGAATATAAAGTGGAGAAGAAAGGAAACTTTACAATCATTTACCATTTTGATTCCATAGAAAAAGAAAATCCAGAAAAATATTTTGATTTAGGAATTACGAAAATTAGATATCATCTTTAATTTATTTGCTTGAAAAGGAGAATATGATTTTATTATTTTCTATAAAAATAGTTATTGTTTGCATAAAAATTTTATTGTATAATTTTTAAAAGAATATGTTTTTCTTATTGCCTTTTTATCAAAGAGTGTTTGTTAACAGGAGAAAATTTATCAAATGTAGGGGTGATTCTATGTGGAATATTGGAAATGTCGAGATAAAAAATAAAGTTGTTTTAGCCCCTATGGCAGGGGTATCCAATCCCGCTTATATGAAAATATGTGAAGAAATGAAAGTAGGATATGCTGTTACAGAATTAATTAGTGCAGAGGCAATTGTGCGTTCTAATAAAAAAACGCTAGCTATGTTACATGGAATAGAATCTCTCTCTATCCCCATTGGTGTTCAATTATTTGGTTCTAATCCTGCTACATTAAAAGAAGCAGCCATATATATAGAGGAACATATACATCCCGCTGTTATTGATATGAATATGGGTTGTCCAGTTCCTAAGGTGGCTATGCGTGCAGAAGCCGGAAGTGCCTTACTTAAAAATCCAGAAAAGATAGAACAGATTGTAAAAGAAATTGTTGAAAATGTCCATGTTCCTGTTACAGTGAAAATAAGAAGTGGTTGGGATCATGAACACATAAATGCTGTTGAAGTTGCTAAACGAATTGAAAAAGCAGGGGCAAGTGCTATTTGTATTCATCCAAGAACGCGTGCACAAGGGTATAGTGGAAAAGCAGATTGGAATATAATTAAAGAAGTCAAAGCGAGTGTAAAAATTCCAGTGATTGGGAATGGGGATATTCGAAATTGTTATGATGCGAAAAAAATGTTAGAAGAAACAGGATGTGATGCAATTATGATAGGAAGAGCATCGTTAGGCAATCCGTGGATTATAAAAGAATGTGTGGAGTATCTCGAAAAGAATAAGATTCCTGAGGAAATAAGTATAGAAGAAAAGTTTGCAATGATGGAAAAACATCTCGATTATTTGATGGCACTTAAAAGTGAAAAGACAGCCCTTTTAGAAATACGAAGTCATATCGCTTGGTATTTAAAAGGAGTTCCTTATGGGAGTGAATTAAAGATAGAACTTTTTAAGACAAAAACGATTGTAGAATTAAAGAAGATAATAAAAGAATTTAAGGAAAGGATTGGAGTATGATGCATAATAAAAGATTGGTTTCATATATACTTGATTTAGTAGTAGTTACTTTCTTTTTGAGTGTATGTTTTTTCTTTTTTCCAAAAGAAAAGGAAATGAAAGAAATACAGGCAGAGATAGATAATTTATCAGAACAATACACAAGTGGCAAAAGCAGTGCAGCACATTATTTTATGGAAATGAGTCGTGTAGAAAAAAGGAAAAGTGAAAAAGAAATTGTAAAAATAGGGATGAATGGCTTGGTGATTATTCTATATTATTTTGTGTTGCCATTCTTTTTTCAGGGTGCGACTTTGGGTATGAAATGGATGCGTATTCATCTTGTTTCCAATAAAGGAAAAAGCCTATTTTTCCCTCTTATGATGCGAACACTAATTTTAGATGGACTTTTGTCTACCTTTCTTCTTTTTTTTAGTATCTATGTAATTCCTAGTGAATTTTATTTAAGTTTTGTGAGTGTTTTAGTCATATTACAGGTTTTAACTTTAATTATCGACTATTTTATGATAAAATATAGAAGTGATAAAACAGGACTTTGTGACTGTTTAAGTAATAGCAATGTTGAAACATTTAGTTAGGAGGATATAAAGTGAGAAAATTAACAGAACAAGAACAGGTAAGAAGAGAAAAATTAGAGGAAATTAAAAAAAAATGTAATCCATATCCAGAAAAATATGAAAAAACACATACTTTAAAAGAAGCTAGAAATTTAATAGATGGAACTTTAGAAGTACGCATTGCTGGTCGAATTATTTTTATGCGTAAAATGGGAAAATTAAGTTTTATACGTATTCGTGATTTAGAAGGAGATATGCAACTTGAGTTTAAAGTGGATCTATTAGGAGAAGAAAATTATGATTTCTTTAAAAAGCAAATTGATACAGGAGATTTTATTGGAGCAAGGGGAGAGATTTTTACAACTGGGACAGGGGAAAAGACACTTCGAGTACAAGAATTTACTTTCTTAGGAAAAGCTTTAAGACCACTTCCAGAGAAATTTCATGGGCTTGCAGATATTGAAATGAAATATCGGCAAAGATATGTAGATTTAATTACAAATGAAGAATCTAGACGTGTGTTTTTAGGAAGAAGTAAATTTTATGCCTTTTTACATAAGTTTTTAGGAGAAAATGGCTTTTTGCAAGTGGAAACGCCAATCCTTCAAACCGCTGTGTGTGGAGCAAGTGCGAAACCTTTTTATACCCATCATAATGCTCTTGATTTAGATTGTAATCTAAGAATAGCACCAGAAACGTATTTAAAACAATGCATTGCAGCAGGTTTTGATCGTGTGTATGAGGTTGCGAAATGTTTCCGAAATGAGGGAATGGATAGTGAACACTTACAGGAATTTACACAAGTAGAATGGTATGCTTCTTATTGGAACTATGAGGACAATATAAAATTTTATACAAAATTTATAAGAGAGTTACTCCTTGAATTAGTAGGGACTACGACCATTACATATCAAGGCTCTACACTTGACTTTGGATGTGAAGAGTGGAATAGAATTGATTATTGTGCAAAGATGCAAGAAGTTTTTGGTTTTGATTTTTTAGAAATAGAAGAACCAGACGTTTTGAAAGAGAAAATTGTTGCGAGCGGATTATTTTGTTATGAAGATTTAGAAGATTATAAGTCTTTAAGTCAAATCATTGATTTTGTTTATAAAAAGAAAATTCGGGAAAATATTATAGAACCAACTATTATTTATAATTATCCAAGTGTTTTAATTCCCCTTGCGAGAAGAAATGATTTGGATGCAAGAAGAATTGATGTTTTCCAAATAGTTGCAATGCAAACAGAATTGTGTAAAGCCTATTCTGAGCTAGTTAATCCTTTTGAACAACGAAAAACATTTGAAGATCAATTGAAAGCAAAAGAGCAAGGTGATGATGAAACCATGGATATGGATGAAAATTTTCTACTTGCTATGGAACAGGGAATGCCACCAATATCTGGATTAGGTTTTGGAATTGATAGACTCATGATGTTAATCTATGATGTTCCATCTGTTCGAGATGTTGTGCTATTTCCATTAATGAAACCGGAGGAATAAAAATGACAATATACGTATTAAGACATGGAGAAACAGAAGAAAATACACGAAGCATACTACAAGGAGATATGGAAACACTTTTAAATGAAAGAGGAAGAGAACAGGCAAAAGCTGTTCGTTGTAAGGTAAAAGAAGCAGGCATTGATCTAGTCATTACTTCGCCAAAAGTAAGAGCGAAAGAAACGGCTATTTTAGCGGCTCCAGGAATTGAAATGATGGAAGATGTTAGACTTTTAAGTAGACATCATGGAGAATTTCAGGGAATGAGTAGAGATCAAATTAATTTAGAGGAATATTGGAATATTAAGAAAAATGTTCAATATGAAAAAGCAGAGAGCATGGGAGAGATATTTAACCGTGTTTCTTCCTTGTTGAATGATATTTCTATAAAGTATAGTGATAGAACGGTTCTACTTGTGACACATAGCGGACTAACAAGGGTTTTATATTACTATTTTAATGGATTTCCTGAAGATGGTGATTTGACAGAATATGAGTCAACTACCTGTTCCTTTGAAAAATATGAATTAAATTAATTGCGTCTTTTTCATAGTATATCTATAGAAATTATATATATTGTGGAATGGATAATAAGTATTTATAATTAAGTATAGAAATTAGGGTTTAGAAAAAGTAAGAAAACAACAAATTTATCTTGCACATTTCGTTTAGTTGTGTTAAAAATATATAGGGCTATCCTTTCTGTTTAAATCTTTTATTCATTTTATGATATGGAGTATAGGGGATAATTGTCTTTGTTGTATGTATTTACAAACAAGAAACGAAATGATAAGAAATAACAAATTATAGTCAGTAAGCTTATTCCTGTGCACTGTTTTCGTAATGGTAAGGGAAATATCTTTATGAAAGGAAGTTAATTATTGTTTTTTGGGGGAAATAATAATGAAAAACATAACAGATAAAAAAAAGCTTTAACATGCTTAGAAGAAAATAAAATGCTATTTTTTTGGGAGAATTTGTCAGAAGAATTACAAAATGATCCAGAATTAATCTTTGCTTATGCGAGAAAATGGGCAACGACCGCCTATAGAGAGAAAAGGGAATTTTTTCGTTCGAGTCGAGAGAATATGAAAGAATTGATGAAAACGAATATTTCTCTTGCTTTGCTTGAAGAAGAGGACTTGGAAGATACGGAGTATATGCAAATTGCGATTATGAGTCATCCCATTCGTCTTATGGAATTATTTGAGTCCGGACATAAAGAGGTGTTGAAAAGAGCAATTGATAAGGAAATGGCTTTGTACCTAGTTCGTGAATCAGGGATGAATCTAGGTTGTTTATCAGCATTTCAAAACGATGAAGATATAGTCTATGAAGCTATTTGTGATGATGTTCGTGCGATTCAATATGCGAGTCCTAGAATTCAATGTTTCTTTGGGGATACGTTTTTTGTAGATGAGTTAAAGTTCAAAGTATCCACTCATTTTATAAAAGAAAGGATGGAACAATTGGAACAACTACAAACAAAAATGGGAGCTTTGGTTTTGCACAACGATGCACTATGCTATCTCATGCAAGAGATGCATCTTTTAACAGAGAAAATTAAAGACGAATTTCGAGAAATAGAAAATGCAAAACAGAAGGTAAAACAAAAAATGCAAGATGGAATTATTTCTTACCGAGGAGAAATTTTATATAAAAAATAAGGAGAAAAATATGAAACTTTATCAAAAAGGTTATGAAGTTTTATGTTGTATGCATCGCTTATGTTTAAAAAGGCAAATGGGGTTTTCGATTACTTTGAGTGATATAGACAATATCCCTTTTTTAAAAATTTTCAAAAAGGGGAAAGTTTATACAAAAGAAAAAGTAACGGGAATTGATTTGAATAGATAGAAGGAGGAAAAAAATGAAAATTTTAACAATTAATGCAGGGAGTTCTTCAATGAAATTCTCTATTATTGAACTACCAGAAGAAAAAGAGTTAATTAATGGATATTTTCAAAGAATAGGACTTGATGGAAGCTTTTATGATTTAAAAGTAAATGGAGAAAAGTTACATAGAGATTTAGAATTGCCCAATCATCTAGTTGCATTAGAATGTATAAAAAAAGAAATCGTAGAACTTGGTATTGTGGAAGATTTAAGTCAAATTGATGGAATAGGTCATCGATTAGTACATGGGGGAGAAAAGTATAAAAATAGTGTTTTAATTGATGAAGAAGTGATGAAAACTTGTGAAAAATTTAAAAAACTTGCAAAATTACATATGCCAGCTATGTTAGCATGCATTGAAGCATCTAAGGAGGCTTTTCCAAATACACCAATGGCAGCGGTATTTGATACAGCATATCATCAAACGATGGAACCAGTGAACTATTTATATCCACTACCATATGAATGGTATACAAAATATGGTGTTCGCAAATACGGATTTCATGGAACGAGTCATAGATTTATTAATCTTGAAATTAGTAAATACTTAAATCGTGATGATTTAAAAGTGATTTCTTGTCATATTGGAAGTGGTGCGAGTGTATGTGCCATTGATTCAGGGAAAGTCATAGATACTTCTATGGGATTTTCACCAATTACAGGAATTATGATGGGTACACGTCCGGGGGATATTGATCCTAGTATTATTGAATATATTATGGATGAGGAAGGAATTTCTTTAGAAGAAGTGATGACTGTTTTCAATAAGAAAAGTGGTTTAGAAGGGATTTGTGGCAAATCAGATTCAAGAGATGTAGAAGATGGAATCAAAGCAGGAGATGAAAGATGTCAATTAGCGCAAGATATGTATACACAAAAAGTAGCAAATTATATAGCTATGTATAATAATTTATTAAATGGCGCTGATGTAATCGTTTTAACAGCAGGTCTTGGAGAAAACTCAATTCAAACACGAGAAGATGTTCTAAATAAAATTTCTTCTTTAGGTATCAATATTGATAGAGAAGCAAATGATTTTAGGGGTAAATTTAAATGTATTACAACTGAAGATTCAAAAATTCCAGTATATGTCATTCCAACAAATGAAGAATTAATGATTGCTAGAGATACTTTTGAATTAGTAAAATAAGATAGCAGTATTGTAGTAAACTTTTTATAAAATAGAGCATGAAAAATGCTTTATTTTTTTGTTGTGTCAAAAAATGAAGTTGACAAAATGATGGGGGGGGGGGGGGGGTATAATAAGCGTATACAAAATAAAGAAGGAGTGAATAGAAATGGGAGAGAAAAGGTTGGAGATAAATAGATGAAAAAGAAGGGATTTACATTAATGGAATTACTTGCAGTGATTGTACTTTTAGCAGTCATAGCCTTAATAGCCATTCCAATACTGTTGAGTATTATAGAGAAATCTAGAAAGGGAGCTTTTAAAGATAGTGTCTTATCTGCTCACCACCAATTGGAGTATTTTTTATCTGATAAAGAGTTGGTAGAAATTCCTGAAGAAGGGATTGATGTAAAAACGATAGGATTAATGCATAATAATTTAGAAGGACTTTTTAAGCCAGATGTGGATGGAGAGGCAATATCCTATTATATTACAGATGGACGTTATTGCGCCTATGGACGAATGGATAGTTTATTGATAGAGCGCGGTTGTGAACGCATAGATCTAACCCCTCCTTACGTAGAAAAGAAAAATATAGCCATTACAAGTCAAATGCATAGTATTTCTGTTTTGCTAAATGAGGGATTTGTAAAGGATGAAGAATCAAATCTTGAGAAGATCAAAGTGGTCTTATATGAAAAAGGGGAAAATGGAAAGCGTTATGTAGATGAGAATACATTTTTACAAAAAGGTATGGTGCAAAATGAAGAACTAGAGTATACGTTTGATAAATTAAAACCCAATACAAATTATCAAGTGGTAATTACCATAACAAATGAAAATGGAATGTCTTATACATATGAAGAAACTTTGCAAACAAAAATCATAGATACGCCTAGAATTGATGTGAAAAAGGAACCAAGTATTCCAAAGAATGCATATGTGAGAAAACAAACAGATAAAATCATGTTTACATCTGTGCAAGGATTCAACAATTATATTCAGTCTACAAGAGAAGGAGAAGTGATAGGACAAGTATTAGGAGTTTGTGGAAACGAAGAGATTCCAACCAATTGTATAGAAGCAAATGCAACTACATTACAGGCAGGGTATTGGTATCAGGTTGGAGAAGAAATAGAAGTGAACTATACAAAAGAAACAGAGGAGGTAGGAACACTATTAGCCTTGTCTTCTAATGGAGAGAAGGAGGCATCAATAAGTGATTATCTCTTTAAGATAGATACGACAAGTCCTGAGCTGATAATAAAAGAAGCAACTTTATCAAATCAGATGATTACAATACCACTATCCATTAAAGAAATGGCATCAGGAATAAAAGAAGTAACATGTAATTACTCTATTGTAGAAGGAGAATATACAAACAATGGAACAGTAAATAAGGAATATACGACATGTACTTTAGCAAATGTGGATGCGAATGAAACCTATTATTATGAAATATGTGTGCAAGATTATGCAGAAAATGAGAGAGTATGTAAAACAGGAAACAGAGAACCCGTTTCCTATGTAAAAGATATTGTAAAAGAAGGGGAATATATAAGGTATACCCCAAGTAGGACATCTTATACTATTTCAACCGCTGATACAGTTGCTTATAACAACTTGGTTATTAATCCAAGTGAATTAAATATATGGAGAGTTATTCGTAAGAATGCGAATGGGACAGTAGATATAGTATCAGAATATGTTTCTAGTAAAGCATTACTTTTTGGGCAACAACATGATTTTAATTATCAGAAACAAGCTTATCAAAAATATGTTGCAACATTAAATAAGATTGCGAGTGCCTATGAGACAACAGGATATACAGTAGGGTCAAGACATATGGGATATGATGCTACAAAGGTACAAGCTGTATTAGCAAATCAATATAGTACACCAGATAGTGCGTATACAACAGATACAAATTTAGTAAGTCAGGCATTGGGAACATTGATAAGCTATCAGGTAGGAACGTCGACAAGTAGAGCTTATTGGCTAGCTTCTCGTGAACAGATTTTATTTAATTCTGGTTTGTGTTGGGGACGTCGTATTATGACTGATGGTACTATTGGAGTACAAACCTTATCTACTAGTAGAACAGATAACTATATACGTCCTATTGTTGTTTTGAAGGCAGATATAAAAATCACAGGAGGATCTGGAACAAAAGCTTCCCCCTATACTTTAGGTGTATAAAGAAGAATTCATTTACGCATAAAGATAGAATTTAGGCTATCTTTTTCTTTTTATTTCTTTCCATAGGTGTTATAATGAGATTACAAGTAGGAGGTTATTATGAAGTACATATTTTTAATTGTTTATTGTGCTTATCTTTTTCTGCGTATGAAAAAAAGCATGCATATGTTACAACAAAATTTTTATAATAATTCGAATCGGTATATCAAATGGATTTTTAATAATAAGACAAAATCTTTTTTAACACTTGATTTATTCTATCTTTTTATTTTATTACTAGCTTATTCTATAAAACAAATACCGCTCATTATGACTATGTTCTATTTTTTTATGATCCTTCTTTCTTTTCATAAAAATAGAAAAGAATCTGTAAAAATTGCTTTAAAAATTACAGCACGCGTAAAGAGAATGATAACTACATTTTTAATCGTGACTTGTTTATTCATTTATGGATGTAGTTATTTAGAAGAATTTTATGCTTTTCTTCTTTTAGGAATCTATGCCTCTTGTAATAACTTTATTGTGTTTTTAGTTAATGTGATAAATAAACCAATAGAAAAATGTGTATATTATTATTATTTTAATAAAGCAAAAACTAAAATTAAGGATATGCCAAGATTAAGTGTGATTGGTGTAACGGGAAGTTATGGAAAAACGAGTAGTAAAAACATTTTAAGTGACATCTTAAAGGTAAAATATGATACGATGCCAACTCCTAAAAATTTTAATACACCTTATGGACTTATGATTACAATTAATAACCATTTAGATAAATTTACTGAGTATTTTATTGCTGAAATGGGTGCTTGTGAAGTAGGACAAATAAAAGAACTTTGTGATTTTGTGCATCCAAAGTATGGCATTTTAACCACGATTGGTGTAGCGCACTTAGATAGTTTTAAGTCAGAAGAAAATATTCAAAAAACAAAATTTGAACTGATTGAATCTCTCCCAAGTGATGGAATAGGAATATTAAATATGGATGATCCAAAACAAACATCTTATCCATTACAAAAGAATTGTGAAATCAAGTGGATTAGTACACAAAACAAAGAAGCTGATATTTACGCAAGTAATATAAAGGGTACAAGTAATGGAATGCGATTTGATGTTCAATTTAAGGGAAGTAATACAAAATATAAATTAGAAACACAACTCCTCGGAAGTGCGAATGTATATAATATTATGGCAGCCATTTTATTGGCTAAATCTCTTGGTATGCATATGGAAGAAATTACGAGAGGCGTTCGTGGAATTAAGCCAATTGAACACCGTTTGGAAATGAAGAAAATGGCAAACTTGCATATCATTGATGATGCATATAATTCAAACCCTGTTGGTGCGAAAATGGCTGTTGAAACGCTTGATTTAATGCCGGGTGAGAAAATTATAATTACTCCGGGAATGATCGAGTTAAAAGAAAAACAATATGATTTAAACTATACATTTGGTACACAAATTGCTTCGGTTTGTGATTTAGTTATATTAGTTGGAAAAAATCAAACAAAACCTATTTATGATGGACTGATTGCATCGAAATATCCTGAAGATAAAATTTATGTTTTCGATGATGTGTTTGAAGCATTTAATATAGTAAGAAGTAGGAAAGATGCTTATGTACTTCTTGAAAATGATTTACCAGATTTATTTAATGAATAAAGGAGGATTTTATGATTGATATAAAAACAGATTCAAGAAAAGTAAAACCGGGGGATACATTTATTGCTATTCGTAATGTGGCTCGAGATGGTCATGATTATATTGAGGCAGCCATAGAGGCAGGTGCGAAAAAAATTATATGTGAGGAAGGAAATTATGCAGTTGAAACAGTAGTTGTTCCAAATACGAGAGTATATTTAGATGAATATTTATATGAAAAGTATTATCCAAAATTTTCTGATATGAAATTTATTGGTGTGACAGGTACGAATGGAAAAACGACCATTTGTTATTTAATCTATCAAATGTTGATGAAATTGGGAAAAAAATGTGCTTATATTGGAACAATAGGATTTTATTATCCAAATGGAAAGAGAGAATTAAACAACACAACACCAGATACGGATCTTTTATACGAAATGTTTTTAGAAGCAAAGGAAGCAGGATGTGAAATTGTAGTTATGGAGGTTTCTTCCCATGCTTTAGACTTAAATCGTATTTATGGAATTACTTATGATGAAGTGGCATTTACGAATTTGACACAAGATCATTTAGACTACCATAAAACATTAGAAAACTATAGAGAAGCGAAAAAAATTCTATTTATGAAAACAAGAGGAGATAAGATTGCCGTTTTAAATAAAGATGATGAACACTATTCTCACTTTTTGTTAGAAGAAAATAAAAATATGACAATCAGTTCTAAAGAAGGCAATGTAAAAATAGTATCTATTCAGTTTTCAAACTTAGGGACAAATTTTACTTTTTCTTTTGAAAACAATACCTATGAAACAGCAATTCATATGGTAGGAAGATACAATGTCTATAACTATTTAACAGCATTTTTACTTGTTAAAAATTTAGGATTTTCAGTAGAAGAGATCCTTGCATTAAATGAAACTTTACAAGCACCTAAAGGACGTATGGAATTAATCCCTTATGGAACAAATAGTATTTTTGTGGACTATGCCCATACACCAGATGCGGTGATAAATGTATTAAAAAATGCAAAGGAATATAAAACTGGAAAAATAATTACTCTTGTTGGTTGTGGGGGAGATAGAGATCCTTTAAAAAGACCAATTATGGGGCATGCAGCTGAGGTAGATTCAGATTATGTGATTTATACGAGTGATAATCCTAGAACAGAAGATCCAAGCCTTATTTTAGAAGATATTTTAAAAGGGGTAGAACAAGAGAATCATGAAGTTATTGTGGATAGAAAAGAAGCCATTTTAAAGGGAATGTCTTTATTAAAAGACAAAGATATTCTCATGATTCTTGGCAAAGGACATGAAGATTATCAAATTATTGGGAAGGAAAAACATCATTTTTCCGATCAAGAAATTGTATATGAATATATAAAACAAAATCCAGTAGAAAAGGAAAAAGTTTATTGAAAACATAAACTTTTTTTCTGTTTTTTTGTGTGAGAAAAAGAGGGAAGAATTTTCTTACTACAAAGTTTCTGTTTATTGGTATAGATAACTTCTTTATCTATAGAAGAGATTTTACGAGAGAGAGAGTTTTCTCTACCTACATTTTACAATGTCTATTTTGTAATATAAGAGGATAAGCAGAAGTCCATTTTACATTCTATAGTATTTTTTGTTTAAATGTAGTATAATGTATACACATAGAAAGAGATAGTAGAAAAGAAGGCGAAAGTAGGGGAAATATGTATAGAAAGACATATGTGGAAATTGATGAAGAAAGAATAAAAAATAATATTAGAGAGATTAAAAAAAAATATGATAATTACCAATACTATATTGGAGTTGTCAAGGGAAATGCTTATGGGCATGGTGTTTATATTACGAAGGTGATGAAGGAAGCTGGTATAAACTATTTTGCTGTATCTTCCTTAGAGGAAGCTATAGAAGTGAGAAACTATGATAGAGATACACCTATTTTATGTTTAGAGCCAATTGATCCAAAATATATAGAGGATATTTTAAAATATAAAGTTACAGTTACCATTGATAGTTTCTCTTTAGCACAGCTTTATCATGCATTAAAATTTAAAGGAAAAATAAAGGTTCATATAAAATTAGATACAGGAATGAATCGTTTGGGTATAAAGAGGAAGGAAGAACTTCATCAAACTATAAAACTTTTAGAAGAGAATCATTCTTTTCTTATCGAAGGAATTTATACACATTTAGCTACGACAGGGGTTTATGATATTTATTATGATCGACAAGTAGATACCTTTTTAGAATTTTTACAAGGGATCGATTTAGAAAAAATACCTATCGTTCATATAGGACGTTCTTTAACACTTGTCAATCATGCTAAACTAGATATGGTAACAGGCATACGTTTAGGAATTATTTTATATGGTTTTAACGGATCTCTTCCCATTTCTAGTGGAATAAGAGGCTATGTAAGCGAAGCAAAAAGGAAGCATTTTCTAAAAAAATACCATGTGAGTGAAACGGTAAGACAAAACGATTTAAAATTAAAAACGGCTTTTTCTCTTTATACAACTGTGATGAGTTTAAAGAAAATAAAAAGAGGAGAATTTGTTGGTTATGGAGCAAAATTTATAGCAAAGGAAGATAATTTCATTGCGACGATTCCTATTGGATATGCGGATGGAATGAGTAAAAGTCTAAAATATGTTTCTATCCATGGAACGAAATATAAAATTATTGATGTATGTATGGATATGACAATGTTATCCGTAGATTCCTATGTCAATTTGCATGATAAAGTGGAAATTTTTGGAAATACTATTAGTATAAGAGAAGCAACGAACAACATAGGAGAAAATGCTTATCATCTTTTTATTCGTATTACGACACGAGTACCAAGAGTATATAAAGAGATAGAAATTAAATATTAAAGCGAGGTGTTTCCATGGATTTTGAAGTAC
>CATOJL010000005.1 GCA_951800155.1 uncultured Bacilli bacterium
CCCCATCATTTTGTCAACTTCATTTTTATAACACAACAAAAAAAGGTAGAGCCTCTCTACCAAATTAATCTTATATAAAAAAGGAAACATATAAGAAAAGTCGTTTCCTACTACTCAAATTTCTCTTTTTCTAAAACAAAATTTTGCACGCTACCTTCACTCCATTTTTACAGTTTCCATTTTATAAGAGCTTTTATCTAGAACTATGTATCAAGTGATAAGGATAACCTCTTTTATCTACATCATCTAAATTCAAACCTAGCTTCCTAGCTAATTTAAGTAATTCCTCATATTCTTCCATAGTAGAAGTATCATACTTTTTTACTTCAATTTCTATAAAATATCCTAAGTCTTGCACATAATCAAGTGCTATTTCATATTTACTAAGATAAAAATATGTTTTTCTTACTTTGTTTACAATTGCGATTGTTTCTAAACCTAAAACTTTAAATATTTGCTCTAAATGATTTTCATCATCTATTTCAACTTCATATTCATCACAGTACATATTGTCATACCATTTTTTATAGTTTACTATTTTCTTATTGCCTCTTATTCCAATTCGTAGCCATTCATCAATTATTTCATCATCCTCTTTTAAAAATTTTCTATAGGTTGGTTGGTAATATGTATCTATTTGTATACTCTCATTTAAAAATACAGCGCCCTTCTTCATAAATAATTCTATATGTTCAAACGTATCCTTTGAAAGTCTTATCTTTATCTCTGTTTCAATATTACTTTTCTCTATATCCCCGTAGATAAGATAACCAATACTACAAGCAAATAATTCACTTAACTTCACTAACGTTTCTAAACTGGGTTCTGTTCGATTCAACTCCCAACTGGATACCGTTTTATCCGTTACAAAAATTAAATCGGCTAAATCATTTTGTGTCCATCCTTTTTTCTTTCTTAAATGTGCAATTCGATTTCCTAAATGCATTCCTTCCACCTCACAAATTCATAATACCACACAAAAACAGGAAAAATCCTCTACATTTTGTAGAATAAAATATGCTTTTCTCTCCTTTTGGAAGAAAGCTCTTTCATACAAAAAAAGACAGTTCATCCTGAACTCTCCCTTTCTTTCATCCTTTTTATACACATGCTTAGAAATTCTCTAAGTTTATAGGCCTTTTTTCCAAATCATGTACTTCACTTCTTTTAAAATTTTTCTATACAAACATCTATGATTCCTTTAAAAAATCATCGAGTGGTCTTTCAAAAAGAATACTAAATTTAATTAAAAGTTTTAAGGAACAACTTTTCGTTAAATCCTTATTTGACTCAATCCTCCTTAAATAGTCATAAGATATATCCAATAATTCTGCTGCTTGCATAGCAGAAAGACCGCTTGTCTGTCTAAACTTTTTTATATTCTTATAGATAATAGGCATATAATCCCTATCTAATTGTTCTTGTTTTTCTAAATACATATATTTTCCTTTCTATTCTTTTTACGTAGTCCTATTCTATGCCTTCCATCTAGCTTCTACATCACAGTTACTACTATGTGGTGGTGGATTTGGTGGGTCCATTTTTATAATAATTGGAATTCGAAAAGCTTTTCCGAATCCAACACAAGTACCTGGTTGTAAACTTTTTTGTTTTTCAATAATTTCTTGATTAATATTAGGAAGCATTTTGGCAATATAGTCTAAATCCCTTGGATGATTCATTTTAAAAATTAAGAAATTAGAACATTGTGAAATCACTGTTTCTGAGATTTCAACTGGTCTTTGTGAAATTAAATTGAAAACCAATCCATATTTTCTTCCTTCTTTAGCGACACGATCAAAGATATTATAACCAAGTAAAAATTTATCATTATCGTTTTGCACATAACGGTGAGCTTCTTCTAAAAAGATATGAAAAGGAATAGATGCCCTAACTTTTAAAGCTTTCGTAAATGTGAACAACATCTTCGTATAAATTTTTGTAATGACTTTTGCAATTCGATCTTCAATATCCTCTAGATTAAAATTAATAATCTGTGCTTTCTTTCCCGGTGCATATGTAACAAGTGTTGCTATATAATTTTCTAAAGTAATATATTGTGGGTAATGAAAATATTTTGCATTTTCTCCAATTACAATCGAATGAAGTCTTACTTTTAAAGCAATTGCCTCACTATAGGTTTTCTGATTTCTTAAAAGTCCCTCTGAAATTAAAGTAAAACTTAATGCCTTCTCTAAATCCTCTAAAGTAAAATAATGACTTTCTCTTGACTCATATTTATCTAGACTGTCATCAATAAAATCTGAAATATATTGTGTGACTAAAATGCTTTCTGTAAAATTTCCTTCCTTATCAATAATAAAGCAATCTCTAAATTTACGAACATATCCAATTCCTTGCACAGGAGCTTCTAAGTGGAAGGCTTCTGTCGAACAAGTGGCAAGAATCGAGAAAATATCATTTCTCTTCGCTGTTGCACTTTGATTTGTATATAAAATGGTCATGATTGCTTTTGCAATTAAATGATTCTTATAACTTACTGCCATTTCATCGGATTCAGAAAAAATTCGAACTAATTTCAGCATTTCCTCGATAATAGGAAGTTGTGAATGATCTGTCGCATCTAATAATAAAGCCATATCATCTACATCAAGGAGCCATAAAGGAATAGAAAGCAAGTTTCCTTCTGTATCATTTACATTTGTTGTATAGTATTTAAAATAGAAATTAGGATTGATTTTGTTAATATCTCTAAATGCCGTATGATATTCTCCATAGGCATCAAAAATAAAGAAATTCGAGCGAAGGGGAACTACATTTTTATTGGCAAATACATTCTGCATCAACCTTGCAAGTCCCCATGATTTTCCACTCCCAGTATTTCCAAAAATGGCAGAATGATTTGAGAACATATCATTTACATCAATATAAAGAGGAAAATCATTATAAAGGGGTGATCTTCCAATTAACATGCTACTTGGTGTTTCTCTTCCGACAATCAGTCCAAATTCCTCTTCCGTGATAATACGAACTTGTGCTGATAAACTAGGCTTTCGAATTACTCCACCTAAAAAACGATTGTCCCTTATTTCCCCTAAAAAACGAACCTTTATAAGTTCCATATCCATATCTTCCACTTCACCAATAATTTTCTTTTTATTATCTTCAAAGACAATATGCATATTCATCATATCTTGCGCTAAAACATTTCCTTCTACTTTAATATGTGCGACATTATCTGATATATATATAATTTTACCAATCATTGTGCATTTCCTCCTTATAAAATTTCTTCTATTTTTTCTTTTAATGCTTTATCCTGAATCAAAGCAAGAATCTTTTTATTCTTTTCATAAATACGTAATGTATTCTCATAAAATAAAAGTTTTTCTTCGGTTTCTTTCAATCTTTTATGAATCGCATTTCTTGTTATACCATAATTTTCACTCATTTCAGAAAGGGTTAAATTATTGAAGTAATAATCTTCAAAACAAACTTGTTGTTTTTTTGTAAATAAATCACCATAAATGGCAAAAAGGTTTCCTAAATAAATTTGTCTTTCCATTAAGAAAACCACACTTTGAAAATTGGATTTTGAAAGACATTTCTTTTATTCCTCATCACTACCACCTATATCACTAAATAATCCATAAATGTACTTCTCAATATCAAAGGATTTTAAATCCTCTTTGCCTTCCCCTAAACCTATATATTTAACAGGAATTCCCACTTCTTCCTTAATCGCTAGTACAATACCCCCCTTCGCTGTACCATCTAATTTTGTTAACACAATGCCCGTAATATTTGTAATTTCCTTAAATCCTTTTGCTTGACTAATTCCATTCTGCCCCGTCGTTGCATCCAATACCAAAAGTGTTTCATGAGGAGCCTCAGGAATATGTGTTTGAATTACTCGATTCATCTTTTCTAATTCATTCATCAAGTTCGTTTTATTTTGAAGACGACCTGCTGTATCCACAAGCACGACATCAAATGCCTCCTTTTTTGCTTTCTCCATCGCATCATAAATAACACTCGATGGATCACTTCCTTCTTTTTTTACAATACTAGCCCCTGTTCTTCCTGCCCATTCTTCTAATTGCTCAATCGCTCCTGCTCTAAAAGTATCCCCCGCTACTAACAATACTTTCTTTCCTTCTTTTATCAATTTATAGGCAATTTTCCCAATGGTTGTCGTTTTCCCAACGCCATTCACACCGACAAATAATAAAATGGTAGGCCCCTCACTACTATAATGAATTTTATTCGTTAAAATAGAATCTCCTACATAAATGATGAACATTTCATCAACGATAATTTCTCTTAAATCAGTAGCATCTTCTATTTTTTCTTGCACAACTCTTTTTCGTAATCGATCAACAAACTCCATCACTGTCGAAACACCTATATCAGCCGTAATCAAGATATCCTCCAACTCTTCAAAATATTCCTCATCTATTTTTTTGTGATGTAAGGCTAAAGTAGTTAATTTCGACTTTAAATCATTTCTTGTTTTACGAAGTCCCTCTGTATACGATTTTACTTCTTCCTTCTCATTTTCATTCTTTTTTAAAACTTTTTTTAAACTAGCAAATAATTTCATATTCTCACTTTCCTTGTTATCATTTTACTATAAAATATGAGAAAATACAAACCTAAAGTGGACAAAAGAGAAAAAATAGTCTATAATGGACATGTTCATTTCATCTTATAAAAAGAAAGGAGTTTAAAATGAAATTTAAAGAAGAGGGCGATACAAAGATATTCGCACTTGGTGGTTTAGGTGAAGTCGGAAAAAATATGTATTGTGTAATGCACGGAAATGAAATCGTAATTACAGATGCAGGAATGCTTATGCCCGATAGCACATTAATGGGTGTCGATTATGTCATTCCAGATTACACATTTTTGAAAAAAAATGAAGATAAAATTAAAGCTCTATTTATAACACATGGTCATGAAGATCATATAGGAGGGATTCCCTTTTTACTACAAACAGTAAATATTCCTCTTATCTATGCTCCAAATCAAGCGGTTGGGCTCATTCGTAAAAAATTAGAAGATAGAAATATACAATATAAAAATTTAATCGTTTATGAAGAAAAAACAAGAGTGAAGTTTAAAAATATAGAGGTTTCTTTCTTTAGAACAACCCATTCCATTCCAGATTCTCATGGAATTTGTATTGCGACACCTAATGGAACTGTCGTAACTACAGGAGATTTTAAGTTTGACCTAACGCCAATTGGACCAATGGCAAATTTACATAAAATAGCTGCCATTGGAAAACATGGGGTGACTTTACTATTAAGTGATTCAACAAATGCACTCAATGATGGTTTTTCATTAAGTGAATCTAGAGTAGACAGTGCTCTTTCTGATATATTTGAAAAACAGAAAGGCAGAATCATTATTGCAACGTTTGCATCCAACATATATCGTTTAAAACATATCGTAGATACATGTAAAAGAAATGGAAGAAAAATTGCTATATTTGGAAGAAGCATGCAGAATAATATTGAGATTTCTATTAGTGGCGGATATATTAAAAATAAAGATATATTTGTAACAGCTGAGGAAGCCAATCATCTTCCCTTAGACAAAGTTTGTATTCTTTGCACAGGAAGTCAAGGAGAACCTCTAGCCGCTTTATCAAAAATAGCAGATGGTTCTCACAAACAGATTAAATTGCAGTCAAATGATGTAGTTATTTTCTCTTCCTCTGCCATTCCGGGAAATGCCGCTTCCATTGGAAAAATCATTAATAAGCTATACTTAAAAGGTGTAGAAGTATACACAAATACTTCTTTAAACGACATTCATACAAGTGGGCATGCTAACGAAGAAGAGCTAAAACTAATGATCCGACTTATACAACCAAAATACTTTATGCCATTTCATGGCGAATATCGAATGCTCAAAAGACATGCGGATATTGCAGTTCTATGTGATATTCCTAAAGAAAATACGTTTGTGCTACAAAATGGAGAAGTTTTATCCATGAAAAAAGGGAAAATAAAAAGAGAAGGTTTAATTCAGGCAGGGGATACTTATGTGGATGGAAATCGCATTGGTGATGTTTCTACTTCCATTATTCGTGATCGAAAAATTATGGCATCAGATGGAATTATTGTCATCATTGCTAGTATTGATGCAACAAAACCTGCCCTTTTAGGAAAGGTCAATATCTCCACTAGAGGATTTGTTTTAGTGAACGATAATCTTGAGCTTTTAACAGAATTAGAAAATATTGCTCGTAAAACAATCTTAGCAGGATTGCATAAACCTGTAAATTATGCAGATATCAAGTCTGAATTAATTACAAATATTCAATCAAAAGCATTTACAAAAACGGGCAGAAGACCCATTATTTTACCTATTATTATGGATGTAAAGAAAACAAAAGGAAACAAAAAAGATACAGAATAAAATGTATCTTTTTTATATATAATTCAAATCTTCTATTCGTGGCAAAGTAATAATGACTTGTGTCCCCTTTTCTATCTCTGATTCATAACGAATTGTACCACCATGTCCTCTTATAATTTCTTTTGATAAATAAACACCTAATCCTGTTCCTTGCTTCTTTGTCGTGAAAAAAGGTTCACACATTTTTTTTAGATTTTCACTAGTTATCCCTATCCCGGAATCTTTAATTCGAATTTGAACAGTATCTTTTTTCTCTTCTGCATAAATAGTTAAAATTTTCTGTTCCTTTTGTTCCATAGATTCAATACTATTTTTAATTAAATTGATGATAACCTGATTTAATCGATTATAATCTGCTTCCATAAACACTTCTTCCTCAGATATATGTAAATCTGTCTTGATCTTCTTTTCTTTTAAAAGAGGGCTTACACTATCAATTACATTCTCTAATAAATAATTAATATCCAATGTTTCTTTCTCAATTTTTATCTTACTAATTGACAAGAAATCTTGTAATAAGGTAAGTACCTTCTCAATTTCACTTTTTAAAATAGGGATATACTTTTTACTATGCTCTTTCTTATCTATATCAAACATATCTAAATACCCTTTACATACAGCAATTGGATTTTTTATTTCATGCGTAATTTTAAATAAAGAAGCTCTTAGCTTTTTTTCTTCATCTAGCAAAGAAATAGCATTTGAATATAAAATCATATCCTCCGACTTTTTTAATATAAAAATAGTAAAAGTAATCAGAAAAACAAAGATCAAAAAGACAAAAAAGATCTCAACAAATTCAACTTTATTCTCATATCCCATAGGTACTTTAAATAGAAAATAACTATAAGCAAAAACAAATTTAGCTAAAACAAAGACAAAGGCGTCTTTTGTATAATCACGTTTTCGATAAGATAATACTTTATAAAGAAAATAACACCCTATTCCATCAAGCAAAAGTAAGGCAAGATGCTCCTCAAAAAAATGCTTCATAAATAAAATTTGAAAAACAGTAATCATAAGAAATGATAACTCTCTTTTCTTTACATAAGCGAGAATAAGGGGAACATTCAATGAAAAATAAAGGAGATAGGAATATCTTAGATTATAAATTTTTGTCATGAGATAAATCATGGTAAAAAGTGCTATATCAAAAGAGATCGTTCTTCTTTCTTTATCAATATTTTTAATATAAATTTGATAAATCATCCAAATGGATAAAGGAAAAATAATAAAAATTGTTTCTAACAAGATATTGTCAAATAATGTCATAAAATCACCTATTCCCATTATAGGCACTTAGATTGTCAAATTTTGTCGAATTTTGTTAAAAAGAAAAAAGTGATACAATCACTTTAAATCATCAATATGTTTTTTTAATTGATAAGCTCCCTCTCCAAGAATGATTTTAAGCTGATTATCAATCTCAACGATTCCTTGTGCTCCTAGTTTTTGAATAGCATCTTTGTTGACAATTTCTACATTCTTAAGAGTAACAATAAAACGAGATTTATTCACTTCATAACTGATAATATTATCTTTTCCTCCTAAATAAGTTACTAGCTTATTTACCTCAAACTGAAAATCTTTCTTTTTTGATTTTATAATTGCAATTGCAACAATAAGTAAAACAAAAGCAATGATTAGATATTGTACATATTCCATAGAATCACCACTATTATTATACTATACTTTCAATCCATTTAATAGTGTTTTTTCTAAATTTATGAAGTTGTTCTTTTTATCTAAAAAATCTCAAATCTTTCTAAATCTTAAACCTTTTTACATTGCCCTTCCCTTTGTTTCATAATGACATAATTTTTTTAATTGTTCTTCATTTATGTATATAACTTTCCCACCTATTGGATTAATTTTTCTATCACCAAATACAATCCATATTGCATCAATACGTGTACTTGGCATATTCGCCCATCCATCCGTAAAAATAATCTTATTCTCCACTCTTCTTGTAAAAGCATTTACAGCTACATCGAAATCAGTTCCACCACCACCATAAAATGGTACTTTATCAATATCTGCTTCATTTTTAATTTCTGTGAAGCCATAAAATTTCGTATCAAAGCACCCTACTTTCACCTTTGAACTACTCAAAATATTTTTACACTCTCTTAAAAAGTTTCGAAGAAGTACCTCGTTAATAGAACCACTCGTATCCAATACAATTTCAGTTTCAGGTTGAGGCATTTCCTCTAAATAAGCGGTTACAACTCCATCTTCAATTCCTGCATTTTCATATGACCAATCTATTTCATATTTCACAGCTTCTTTTAACAATCTTCTCCAATCAAGTAAAGGTGCAGAGGTTCCAATCGAAGTTATGTTTCTTATATTCCTATTTGTAGTATCCCCACATCCATGTGATTGCCTTACCAGTGCATCTCTCAGTTCCTCTAGTTGTTTTTTTCGCTCTATTTTATTTTGCTTAAAAAAATCTTTTTCTCCCCGTTGCGACCATTTCTCAATATCTTCTTCTCTTTCATTTTCTTTCTCGGATTCCTGCTTTTTTTCGACTTCCCCTTGTGATTCATCCTTTGCCTCTCGCTTCTGTTTTTGTTCAGAAAACAATCGTTTCACTTTTGAGAGAAAACTATCTTTTTCTACTGTTTGTTTTTCCTCTTCATCCATTAAATCCTTTTCACAACTACTTTTTTCTTCTCTATGCTTGTCCTCAATGGCTTTCTCCCACATAGCATGTGTATCATGTCCCACGTCATGATATCCACTTTCATTTTCATCGTTTTGTTGCCTACTATTTTCCTGATTATTTGATGAATCCTGCTTTTGACCTTCTTTATTTCTATTATCCTTCTCTTGTTGCTTCTTCTCTTCCAATAACTTTTGATAAAACTCTTCTGCATCATAATCAATTGCCTCAGAAATCGCAACTACTCCGTCTACCAAAGGTAGTCCATCTTGTTTTAAAAATGCGTTTATAACTGCGTCAGTAGCTATATTCCATAAATCTTTCTCTCTTCCTTCACTCCGAAATATATGATTAAATGCAATATGACAAATCACATGAGCTAGGACAAATACTTGTTCTTCCTTTGAAAGAGAGGCCAAAAAAAGGGGATTGTAATATATCGTTTTTCCATCTGTTCCTGCCGTTTCTATTGATGATTCTTCCACAAAATGAGAATGAGCCACTACACTCCCAAATAAAGGATATTTCACCAACATTCTATTAATAATTGATTCTATACACATATACTATTCCCTATATTTGAGCACATAAAGAATATACTTCTTCATTTATCTTATGAACACTTAAATCAGAACAGGTGGCAATAATCAAGCAATTTTGAGGTAAATCAAAAGTACTTACTTTTTTATATTTTAACAACTCTACAAATTTTGTTTGTTCTTCTAATGCAATCTCATTAATATTCTCAATCAATAAAATAACAGAACCTTTTTTGCTTTTTTCAATTAATTCTCGATACCATTCTGGTGGACAAAACTCTATGTTTTCATAATGTCCATTTAATGCCAGTCTATCCACATTTGCTTTTATAATCACTGCATTATCAAAAACAGTAGAAGGTATATTTTCAATTAATAAAGGAGAAAGACCAGACTGCATATAGTTCTCTAATAAATTTACTCTTTCTTTATTCATTTTCTTATTCCTCCTTGGGTATTATTTTCAGACATTTTTATTTCGAGTAAGCGCTCCATTCTTGCTTCATCCCCATGTGCCCACATAGATTCAAAAACAGCTCTTGGTTCCGCTCCTAATTTCTTCATAAAATCTCTTATGATTTCAAAATGTTCATCATCAACAGAAGATAAGCCAACAGCTGTTGCAAATTTCTGTGATACATTCATCTCTAAATCTCCCTCAGAGTAATTATGCTGAATTACATCTTCAACACATAAAACCTGAAAACTTACAAATGCAATAAAATCTCTTGTTAACTCCTCTCCTATTAAAGCACGAAGCATCTCTGGCTTCTTCGTTTTATAAAGTACCTTAGATGCCATCTCCCATTTTCTTGGATCTGCATTTGGTTGATCACCTGTATAAGGTGTTCTTAATACATCACTACCACTATAAGATTTATAGGCCACATAAGCATAAATCGCAGGATGAATTGGTAGTTCTAATTCCTCTTCTTTATAATCCAATCTCTCATATTTTCCCTTTGGTGTAGATGCCCATTTTAACCAACTATCTACCGTCGTTTGAATATATACATGTGCAAAACGATTAAATAGTGGTTCTGCCATTTGGTTTGCAGCCAATGAATCATTTAAATCATTTCCAGCTGCCACTATTCTTGCATTATCTGGTAATTTCCACTTACCATCGACTTCCCCATCTAATACAATATTGAATGCCATTCCTTGAATCGAAGGAAGAGCATTAGTAAGTTCATCAAAAAATATAATATGAATTTTATTGGGTTCTCTCTCACATTTTTCTTTTACCTTTAAATACCATGTCGGTGCTACATCTATCATTTCGCCCATTTCTGCATTATACACACTTTTTCCATTTAAACTATTTGGTGTCGCATTTCTCATATATATAATTTCACAATCTGGATCAAGCTGTTTCACCCTCGCTGATTTTCCCTCACTCGATCTACCATGTAAAAAAACAGAAACATTGCTTTCGATAGCACCTCTTATGATGTCTTCTTCGGATACATTATCAAATTGGAATCCATATGGGTTTTCTTTTCTCGACTTTTGCTTACTAAGTAAAGATTCCTCTTGATCCATTGCCCCTTGCAAATATGTTTGACTAGATACAATTTCTTTTGCAAAACAAGTATCCATAAATTGTTTGATATCTGTTCGATCAAAATCACCATCATAATCTCTTATATGTTTAAATTGCACTCCAGAAAAAATAATTTTCTTACAAAGAGCAATATTCGCCATTTCATCGATTAACCAAGAAATTGGCTCCACTTTCACCCAATACACATAACCTGATTGCACAGTTCTACCATCAGATAAAGTCGAACCATCTGCATTCATATCAGCCACAAAACGGATATACTTGCTTCCATTATACGCATACTCGATATGTTTTCGTGCTTTAAAATATATTTCTACGCTTTGAGAGTTTTCTGAATCCGTTGTATACTTTTTTCCTGTTATTCTTAAATTTCCGCTATTATAAAGTCCCTCTAATAGACTTGAACTTTTTTCATCCACTATCGTTTGTGGATATTCCCCATATTCTACTTCCTTACATCCGTTAGCACCTCTCACTTCGTTCGAGGAGATAGAGGAGATTGCAGAATAAGGTAAAGCGGGGCGAGAACCTACAGACCGTTTAGAAATATCGATCCAGTGCCTAGTGCCGTGTAAATTAACCGCGCGCGCATCATTGTCACCATCAGATGACTTTGTCCACCACCACCCAGTTCTATCCTTTCCTGTGTTTCCTTCGCTTGTATAATAGGACGATGCAAATCCCCCTAATAAAATAGAGAAATCTGTTATAGCACATGCTGTACCATATTTTCGAATTATATCTAACTGATTGCTTCCAAATATCTGTTCATCCGTTAAAAATGTAAAATTGTTCATATATAAATCACCAACTATATCATAACATAAATTTCCTTTTTTTGACAAATTTTCTATTGAAAAGGAAATGTATCCATTTTTAATTTTTTACTCTCTTTTGTGTCTTTTATATGATTATAAAAGGCATTTTTTCGAAGATACACATATTCATCATCTACTATTCCTTTTTTATATAACTTATTTACCGTTTTTAAATGTTTTTTCAAACGTTGCTTTGATGTATATCTTAGCTTCATAATGATTTTCCCATGATTCATTAAGATATGCCGATATCCTAAAAAATCAATTCCATTTTTTACCATTCCAATTTGTGTTTTATTATTTAATTCTAAATCCAATAATTCTTTACATAGCTTTTCTATTTTAGTTTTACATAAAGCTAAGTACTTTTTATCCCTATGAACTAAAATCATATCATCCATATATCGCACATACCCTTTTATTTGTAATTGCTCTTTTATATAATGGTCAACTTTATTTAAATATAAAAGGGCAAACCATTGACTAGACTGATTGCCAAGTGGTAAACCAATATTAGCACAATTTGGTTGTTCATCAATTAACTTTTTTATCATCCACATCTCATCTTCTGAAAAATTGAGTTCTTCTAAAAGATGAATTAATATACTATGATTTATACTTGGAAAATATTTACGAATATCACATTTTAAGAAATATATATCATTATTTTTTTCTTTCCCATACTCTTTTTTCAAAAATGTATGTAATCTTTCTATAGCAAAAGTTGTCCCTTTCCCCTTTCGACATGCACAATTGTCATAGATTAATTTTTTATCTATTTTAGGTTTTAAACAAACATCACAAAAACATCGAATCATTACTCGATCTTTAAAAGGTAAAGCTTCTATCAATCTCTCTTTCGGTTCATAAATATAAAACTCTTTATATTTGCCCATTGCATATTTCTTCCCTACCAATTCTTTATGCAAAACAGATAAGTTAAAAGACAAATTTGATTCAAATCGAATCACCTCTCCTTTATGTTGTTTTGCTATTCTACAATTTTTATATGCAACATTTAAATTTTCAAAAGAAAATATTTCGTCCAATCGCATAAAATCCTCCCCAAAAAATAGACACCCCTTATAACGCACAAAGAGTCCCCTGACTCGTTGCTTGTGTGAGTGTCCCTAATTCTTCCATCGCAAACTTAGGATGATATCCTTTAGCGATTAGAAAAGAAGAAAATTTCTTCACCTTACAATACGGATATATTTTTCTTAAAATATATTTCTCTGATTTGTTTTCTGAATTCAATAAAATTCCTTCAAAAGTGAATCGGGGCGATCCCCTACATCCCGTTTAGAAACATTGTTTCAGTTCCTATTTCCGTTTTAATCAACCGCGCGCGCAAGACAGCAACAGGGGCTCAAGACAAAGCACGCACAAAAATAAATTTTCTTCTTAATTAAAGGCTTTTCAACCTAAAATCCTAATTTCTTTTTCTCCATCTCTCATCATCACTTTTCTTCCAAGCAACGATCAAATTAATAGTTTCTGCCAATTGCATCGAAATTTGCTTATATTGCTTTTGTAAAATGCAACCTGAACTCTCTGCAACCATAGCTATATAACCAAGCAATTTTAATTTCACAATCGCTTCTTTTTGATTCTGTTCCCTTTTTTCCTTATGTGTCATTGAGTCTATACGAATAAAATTTGCTTCCAACAAATACTCAATGGTATCTAAACAATAATTCTGCATCCGATTTACAAATACACCTCCAAATTTTTTAGGTGATTTTTCGGTAACTGCAATAACATATGCACATAATTTTTTAGCTACTGTAATCACCACTAAATCGTTCGCATTGGAGGGAATCTTTTCTATCACTTTCCATTCTTTATCCTCAGCTTCCAGTTTTTCTCTCATCTTTGATTCATTAAACTTTTCACTAGTCGCTAGTGCTACTCCCTTCTTAATAGCAAGCGTAGAATCTATATCATTCGCGGTTCTTTCCACAATCTCTATTTTTTTAGGAATTTTCAAATGATTATCTCTACTCACCTGTAACATATGACCACAGCCTTACTTATATAAATAGATGCATCTAGAAAAATTTTCCTAGATACCTTCTAGATACCTTCAAGTGCTTTATAGTATATCACCTTTTTTCTGCTTTGAATAGTCCTATTATATATAAATACAACTCTTCTATTCTATATAGATTTTCACCTATTTATAATCAACACAGGTTCTTTTAAAAAGTATGTCGAAGAAAGAGAGATGAATTGTAATTAAATATATATTTTAGTAAGATAAAGTTGGTGATTAGAATGAATTTATCAAAATATAAAGTAGAAAAATCATTAATTCTTACTATGATACTGTTTTTTATAATCAGTCTTATTTCTATCTATAGTGCAGGAGCCATTGATAGTGCGAATGCAAGCTTATATATAAAGCAACTCATGTGGTATATTTGTGGCACTATTTTAGTATTTTTCATCATGTTTATTGGAAATGACTTTTTTATTAGAAATAGTTTTATTTTTTATATTCTTGGTAATATTTTTCTATTATTACTTCTTTTCTTTGCGCGACCAATTAACGATGCCAAATGTTGGTTTGAAATAAAGGGGATTGGGACCATTCAACCTAGTGAATTTATGAAAATTATCCTTATTCTTTTTTTAAGTAAACAAATTGAAGATTTTCGAATAAAGTACAACAATCCTACTATACTAGAAGAGTTTCTATTTTTATTAAAAATAATGATTCTTGTAGCCATTCCTAGCATTCTTACCTTTTTAGAACCAGATACTGGTGTTGTTCTAATTTATTTCCTAATTACCATCATTATGCTTTTTGTTGGGGGCATTCGTTTTCGCTGGTTTCTACTCCTAATAATTTTATGTTCTCTAGGCATAGGAACTTTATTATTTATTTACTTTCAAAAACAAGAAATGTTTATTAAACTGTTTGGAACTAGCTTTTTTCTTCGTGTGGATCGACTGCTTGATTGGTCAAATAAAAGTGGATTTCAATTAGAGCATGGATTATTTTCTATTGGTTCAGCTGGACTATTTGGACATGGGTTAAAAAAAACACCTCTTTATTTTCCAGAAGCTCATACTGATTTTATTTTTGCTGTATACGCTTCTAATTTTGGACTTCTTGGTTCCTTATTCCTTCTATGTCTTATTATCTTTTTTGACTTAAAGCTAATCCAAACTGCTTTAAGGGCAAGCAACAACATCTATAAATATATTACGGCTGGCATTGTAGGAATGCTGATTTACCAACAAATACAGAACATAGGCATGACCTTTGGAGTAATGCCAATTACAGGTATTACCTTACCCTTTATTAGTTATGGTGGCTCTAGCTTATTAAGCTATATGTTTATGGTGGGCGTACTCTTTAACATTTCCAATCATGTAATTAAATATCGACATAAATATGGAGAATAAAAGAGGCTGTCATGAAATGAAATAATTTCATATAGCTTCTTTTTTAGTTAAACAAAAATAAAAAAAGCACTAGAAAGTAAATTCCTAATGCAGTTTTGTGATACAATCAAATTGCTGAAAGAAGATGTATCACATGGAATATTTTACTACAAATAGATTCCTTTTTCTAGTGTCCTCAAAGAAATGTCTTGAGGAATATGAAAAAATAGATAAATTTATAGGAATTTTAAATAAAAGTAATATAGGAAATTTGATTGAAAAGAAAATTAAGTGTAATGGTCGAACAGGATATAACCCATATGATTTAGTTGCCACAATAGTATATTGTTTCTCACAATTCAAAAGCAGTTTAAGAGAAATAGAAAAATTATGTACATTTGATTTAAGAATTATTTACTTAATGAAACAGAAACAACCAAGTTATAACGCTATTTGTGAATGTATTAATAGATATATTTTACCTTATCAATATGAAATCTTTACTATGATAACGAAAGCAATTATCCAAGAATTTCATTTAGATATAAGCAACCAATATTTAGATGGTACTAAGATAGAAGCAAATGCAAATAAATATAAATTTGTATGGAAACCAACTACTTTTCACAAAAGATTAGATATTAAAATAAAAAAATTATTACTATTAATGAAAATAGAAATTAATTCAATTCCTTCTGGCAAAGGAAAACGATTAACTAAAGCTCAAAAAAATTATAAATTGGCATATCAATATTTAATTAAATTATTAGAATATGAAGAAAAAGAATGTATTTGTGGTGAGAATAGAAATTCTTATTTTAAAACAGATGAAGATGCTACTGTAATGGTATTAAAGGAAGATTATTATTCAAAATTAAGCCATGATTTTCATGCTGGATATAATATTCAAGTTTTAGTATCCAGTGGATTAATAACGATGTATGGATTATTTCAAGATAGAAGTGATCATTATACTTTTATTCCTATGAATAATTTATACTTTAAATACTATAATAAGTATCCTAAGAATGAATGTGCTGATTCAAGATATGGAATATACATAAATTATAAATATATGAGAAGACACAATATAGGGAATTATGTAAAATTTCAATCTTG
This sequence comes from uncultured Bacilli bacterium, assembly GCA_951800155.1. Taxonomy (GTDB): domain Bacteria; phylum Bacillota_I; class Bacilli_A; order RF39; family UBA660; genus CATOJL01. The sequence goes on from CATOJL010000005.1 coordinate 16,492, forward strand.
GTCAGGAGAAGCAGATGGAAAACGTCCTCAATTTTTTTATACATTTCCTAATGGTGTCCCATGCCTGAACACTTGTATTGGTGAAGAAGTATCATTTGACAATAATCATCATCAAAGAAATCAAGGTGGAAAACTATATAAATTTATTGGTTGTAATAGTTGTAATTATTCATATTTATGTAAGAAAAATTTAAAAAACAAAGATTTAGATTACAGACTATATGAATTGATACCTGACTATGAATTATTAAAAGAACAAGCACGAGAGAATTTACTTAGTCCAAAAGGAATAGAAATAAGGATTAATAGAAGTATTCAAGTAGAAGGGACTTTTGGACAAATTAAACAAAATATGAATTATGAACGAATAAGAAGACGTGGTTTAGAAAGAGTATCCTGTGAAATTATGCTCATGTGTTTAGGAAGAAATGTCAGAAAATTTTTTACATTATTAAATACAGATAATATAAAAAGTAATTATTGGGAAAAATCGTCAAATTTAAAAAAAGAAAAGTTTCCTTTTCCTAAACAAAAAACTCCAAAGAAAAAAGCTGTATGAAATTATTTCATTTCATGACAGCCCCTTTTGTTTGTAGGCAAATCCATTCCTAATTTAAACACTCTGTCCTAGTTTGCACGTGATAATTAGCTTTTATATACATATTAAATTTATTATTTTATCAAGTATAAACTAGAGCAGAACTCTTTTTAAATTCAAAATTTCCATTATGCACTAAAGTTGCTACACGCCAAAATGTAGCAAAAGAAAATCGCATTTCTGCGAAGATTTTATTACAGATTTTGGGAATCTGTAACATCTATTTCTCTTTGTAAAACAAAGGCAAAATCATTTACTTATAGTCCAAAAAATAGTATAATGAATATAGAGATACGTAATAACTGTTAAGCGTTCCTCATGAATGTGAGGTGATGTCTATGCGGAAAGGAATTTATGGAATATTTAGTAATGTTAGTTATTCTAATTTTGCTCTTAGACCTAAGACCCAAAAACAAAGACTAAAAAGAAAACGCTTGGCAACTTTGTCATAGCGTTTTCTATATCAATTTGATAAGGACAACGCTTAACCAACCAAAGTTATACGTGTCTCTTTTATTGTATGGAATTTCTTCCATCTATATACATTATACTAAATTTTTTTTGTTTGTGCAAGTTACTTATTTTATCTTTACAGGTTCTAAATTTTCAGCTAAACGTTTTTTAAATTTCTTATATATGCATTTTTGTTGTACTTTTTTAGACGCTAGAATATAAAGCTCTTTTATGTTTTTGTCTCTACCATCACTATCTGAAAAATTAAATGCTTCTATTATTTCCTCTGGCGTAAATGTTTTATCGCAATCTTGACCTAAAATTCGATCAACCATAACGTAATCTCCACGGTTCATTTCATTCACCAAACTACATAATTGACTTGATTCTAGAAATGCTGAGTTAAAAAGAATTTGCTTTTGAAAATCTATATCAAAAAGCATATACAAAAAAAGATGCTTGTTCATCTTTTCTTAAAAACTTTATTTAATGGTTATAACAGGTCTAAATCCTATCCCCAAACTTGCATTCCCATTCGTTCTATCATACGCATATAATCCACTTGCTGTATTTCCTGAATAGCTTCCTCCACGAATCATATATTTATTGGTAGCATCTACCATATTATGCTTATCATCATACTTGCCAAATAAGGCCCCGCCAATACAGTTAGCCTCTGTATTTAAACATACTTTATTTTGGTAATAATCCACATATTTATTGTCCACAGCTATTCCATTTAAAGTTAAAGAGGTTCCATTATAACCCATAACAAATTCTTCCAGTCCGCCAGACATATCATAAATACCTGTAATATTTCCAGAAGTTGTCCCTTTTATAGATGCATCACTTGCATAGTGATTCCGACAATCCGTTGTAACACTTCCACCTGCATTCCCAGAAGTACATCCTGTTACTGTACCTTTGTTATAATAATTATTAAGCCATATTTCTTCTTTTTTTCCATAATTAGAGTCTGTTAAATAAGCCACTGCCCCCCACTCAACATTTTTCATAAGATGTGTATCTACCTGCGTACTATTTAAGCCGAAAGAACGAGTAGATGTAGCCATATTTTTTGCTACAGTAAAGGCATTCGCAAGCGATATTCCAGACCAAGAATTTCTACCGGGTACTGTTACTAAATCAATGTGTGTCTTATTACAACTTGCTATGTCTGGTGTTTGGAAGCAACTTGTATTAATAGGAGCACTTGCTTCAAATTTTGCCACCCACATTCCCTCTAACTGCTTTCCACCAAACTGAAAGGCTGGATGAATTTTATATCCACTTGATGGAGATGTTTTTGTTGTTTTAATAAAGTTAATAGCAAAATTTGTCCCTTCTTGTTTATATTCATATCTAGGGATCCATACATACATTCCTGTCACATCATCTAAACTGATTCTTGTACCCGGAACTGCTCTTTGATAATAAGATCTGGCATGCTTTCCATTCGAATCTAAGCAAACAGAACCTTGTCTAGATTCACAATCAGATTTTTCTTTCGAAAACGTCACCGCATTCGCCCATTTCTTTTCTCCATAATTGTACCAAGCAGTTGTCTTATCCGCTATAACCCAATATCCTTTATCCTCTCGATATACAACTGGAACAAGTCCATCTACCAAAACAGGATAAATCCCTTCCTGTAAACTATCATCTTTATAGGTTGGCTTTGGTGGAGCATTCACATCTGTTGCATTTCTACAATCGGTATCTTCAGACAATACATATTCAAATTCATTAAATTCATTCGTAGTTGCATAAATAATTCGCTTTAAAAAATTTTTCTTTTCTTCTTCTGTTTTGCCATAATCAATGTAATCCTGTAACTTTTCTTCCTCAACTTTTCCCGCATCAATTAGCTCTTTAATCGTGATACAATAACTTGATTTTTCCTCAGGACCAATATACAACTTCTGATATGTATTTGTATCCCCACTCGTATAACTATCCGCTGCATCATATAACATTTGCTTAGCTGTATCACTTATCGTTCCCCTTTTAGATGCTGTTAAATTTTGAATTTGAGGAAGAGCAACAATGATCACTAATCCCATGATTATAACGACTGCTAACATTTCTACTAAAGTAAATCCACGTTTTCTCATACTTGTCCCTCTATTCTTATATTTATTATATCTTTGAAAGCAAAAAAATGCAACAATTAAGCTGCATCTTCTTGTTTAATAATTTCTTTTCCTTTGTATGTTCCACATTCTTTACAAACTCTATGTGGTTTTACAGTAGCGCCACACTTTGGACAAGTAGTCGTTGTATTTTCAGAAATCTTATAATGTGTACGACGTTTTCTTCCTCTTGTTTTACTTACTTTTCTAAATGGAACTGCAAATAACTGTAATTCTAATCTCATCTTCTCTACCTCGCTTTACTTTAATAAATCATTTAATTTTTCAAAAGGGGAATTCCTTTCTGTTTCACCATCTGTTATCAGTTTCCATCCATCACCTTCTAGATGGATATCCTTTGCTTTTTCACTCACAACTTTCATGGGAATTTCCATTAGTATATTTTCCCATATAATTGGTAAAATATCAATAGAATTTTCATAATTTCTATATTTTTTTTGTCCCTTTTCGATTTGTTCATCTAAATCTGTATCAATTGTAATTGAAAAAGGATAATCGACTTCTTCTAAAGTAATTGCACAAGAAAGCACCATAATACCTGAAACTGTAGCATCTATATGATAAGTATCATATTGCATAGTAATGATTCCTGTTGCTTGTATATCTTTTAAATCAGATAACTCTGTTCCTGCCAATTCATCTTTACTAAATGTATGGGTTTGGGCAAATGTGACAGAATTTTCATATCCACTTTTTAATTTCGTAATATCAATCTGCATAAAATCCCTCCGCTAGTATTATAACAAAAAAGAAGGATTGTATCAAATTTTCTTTATTAACGTATACTTTTAACAAGCAAAAGAAGAATTAAAAAGGATATAACTAGAAAGGCAATTCCTGCTCCATATTTTATTTTCAAATTTCGTCTACAAATTTCTTCTCTACTTATATCATCATAAGGATGTATGAGAAGATCCATTTCTTTTAATTTAAACTCTGCTCGTTTCTTTTGAACTAAAAATTTGGCTTCTTCTAATAGAGAATCAATACTTTTCTTAGGTTTTGCTGTTCGACTATCTAAAGAAGTATAGGTTTTTTCACTAGAGGATGGTGCGTTTTGGTACAATCTACTTAAACGGCTTGTAGTCGTAATTGTGGAAATCAATTCTTTAATCTCCCTGTCTTCTTTAGCTGTAATTCCTCTTGGATATCTTGTTTGTTCTAAGTGTTGTGAAGTTGTTTCATTCATTGTTTTTAGCATATGATATACCGCATCATCATCATCTATAAATGTTCTCTGTTCTACTTTAGGATAATACTTCTTTTCTCGCTCTTGGTATTTATAATCATCATAGCTTTTAAAAAGACGCTCAATTCTTGTTGTAGCCAATGCTTCTTCTTTATCGATATCTCTACTCGTTGTTAATAAGTCATCCATTTGTCGGTATAATAGTGAATTTTTCTCGCTACGCTTGATTGTTTTTTCTTTTTCACTATAATACCTTTCCATCCTACTAGCCATAGCACCACCTAGATAAATCATACCACAATTTTATCAATTTAAACCAATTTCTTTCGTTTTCTGCCTTTTATGAATAGGAGAGTAACCGCATAAATAACTAAATTCCTATTAAAATGGATAGCTTCTTCTATGTTTACATTTATTTACACTAATATATTAATATATTTACATTTATTTGTCCACTTTAATCAAAAATGTGCTATTGTAGTAATAAGAGGAGTGGTAGTATGTTTGAAAATAGTATACTCGTATTTATAGCAATAATCCCTATTACTATTTTATTGAAGTATATATTTGAAAAAGATAAAATTGAAAAAGAACCTTTTCCGCTATTGATTAAATTATTTTTAGCCGGCATCTTTTCAGCAGCTCTTGTACTTCTTCTAACAAAAAGTTTAAACCTCATTCTTCCTATACATAATGGGGTATATAATTCTTTTATTGAAGTTGGCTTTTTAGAAGAAATATCAAAATGGATCTGTGTTTATTTAATTACTTGGAAAAATAAAGAATTTGATTATAAATTTGATGCTATAGTCTACTGTATTTTTGTATCTTTAGGATTCGCACTTATTGAAAATATAGGCTATTCGATTACTTATGGGATTACCACATGTCTTCTTAGAGCTGTTATATCAGTTCCAGGGCATGCTTTCTTCGCTATCTATATGGGTTATTATCTTGGAATGGCAAAAATGGCTTATACAAATTATGAAAACAGTACAGGCTCAACTTATACCATCTACAGCATTTTGATTCCCACATTCCTACATGGTATTTTCAATTATTGCCTTTTAGGTGAAAATGATGGATTCTATATCTTCTTTATCTTATTTGTTATTTCTTTATATATTCTTTCTTTTAAAACAGTAAATACATCTTCAAATACAGATATGGCATTTGATACTAAATAGGAATTTTCTATTATTTTTATAAATATTTTTCTTTTCTACATAGTTTGTTTAAAACGAAAAAAAATAGGAACAATATTATCTTAAGATTTAGAAATTATTAGCTACATCCCATTATCATCAAGATAATGAAACTCAATTAAAATATAGAATCTTTTATATAAGGGAAAATAATTGTTCAAGATTATATAATTAAAATTCTTTAAAAAGAGTAAAAAGGAGGGAAATTTTTCCTTCCTTTTTTCATTTCAAAATTGAATATCAAATCTTATTTTTTAACTTTATGACACTATGAAAGAAATTGTAACAAGTATAGAAAAGATTCCTTCAAAATGATTAGTTTCCTATTAAACAAGTTAAATCATATTGATTTTAAACAAATCACTTTTCTACTACTCATAAGCGAGTACACCTGATAGATAGAATTCCTGTGCACGTGTCTGTACTGAACATATACCACTAGTAGTCCCACTATAGTAAAGACTCATTCGAAAGCTTAACTTATTTCCATTAACACGACAGTTTCCCACTGTATCTGTATAATCATTGACAGAATCTGAATTGGATGTATAGTAATCGTTTGGAATATTCATTGTATACCAATATCCAGAAGAATTCGAAAATCTAAAATCTGCATCCCAACGATTTTGATTTGATGATGTATAATTTCCAGATAGATTTACATAGCAAGACTCAATCTTTTTAGGTGTAATTGGTAAGTTGCTTGTAAAAGCAGTATACTTTTTACCTTCTTAAGTTAATGACATTGGAAGTTTTTATTTTTAATTCTAAATCTAATACAAAATTTCTATTTCTAGTTTTGGATTAGATTTAATATAATCCTCTAATGTATAGCAAATGATAATCATTATTCATAAACAATTATCCCTGTGAGATAAAATTCATCCGCTCTAGTTCTAAAACGACAGTTACATGTACTCGAACCTGAACAGAACGTATAAACATGAAAGTTCAATTTATTTCCTGATAAGGTGCAAGATGTTTCAGTATCTACATAATTGCTTAATGAATCGCCAGAAGTCGAAGCATAAGTTCCAGAAGCCAGATTCATCTTAAACGATTCATCACCCTCCCTAAAATTTGCATCCCATCTAGTCGATGACGATGTAGCATAATTACCACTTAAAACAAGATGACAACCAATTAATTTTGTAGGAGTAAAGGGAAGAGTAACTGAAAAATCAGCTGTTTTACCATTTCCTGCTTGGGTTAATCTCGTCCAAGTACCATAATTAAAAGTTTGCCCCGAAACAGTAGCTTTTTCTTTTTTCAATTCATACGTTTTTCCTTGCACCCCGGTTCCAGTAATCTTATTCCCATTCACATAAGCAGTCTTTCCTTTAGATATATCCGCAGCCGTTGCTGTTGCATCACTTGTATTTAAACAGGTTGGACATGTTGGGCAACAAGAAGAACAACTTGGACAAGAGGTTTCACCAGTTCCTGCTACTCCAGCTATACTTTGTCCTTTTAAAATCTTGCTTGCTGTGATTCCTAAAGATGATCTTAATGTATTTGCACCTATTCTAGCTTCGGGTGCCCATGTATTTCCATCCGAATGATAA